>CAYQXD010000203.1:0-4535 GCA_964421315.1 uncultured Thiotrichaceae bacterium
AATCACCTGCGCAAAATAAGTAAAATAGATTTATAAGATTATTGGGCCGTCGCCAGGCGGTAAGGCACCAGCTGCTTAGTGATCACGGGATCCTGGCATGCGCAGGTTTTAGGCATAAATCACCTGCGCAAAATAAGTAAAATAGATTTATAAGATTATTGGGCCGTCGCCAAGCGGTAAGGCACCAGGTTTTGATCCTGGCATGCGCAGGTTCAAATCCTGCCGGCCCAGCCATATTTTAAATGCCGAGCTTTTAGTGATATGAAATGCTAAAGACGTTAAGCCGGCAGATTTGAACCGTTACAGGTTCAACTAAAATCGTTAGGAACGATTTTGCCAAGGTTAAATTTTTATGGTCGCGTTTTTTGCGAATGGCCCGCAGGGTAAAATACATGGATGTATTTTATAATCCTGCCGGCCCAGCCAATTTTTAATTACTAATTACGAATTACGAATTA
Organism: uncultured Thiotrichaceae bacterium; assembly: GCA_964421315.1. GTDB lineage: Bacteria > Pseudomonadota > Gammaproteobacteria > SZUA-229 > SZUA-229. Next base: position 459 of record CAYQXD010000203.1, read on the forward strand.
AAAAGCGTTTACTGCTCGGTTCGTAATTAATTAGTAACGTGAGACTCACAAAGTGAATCAAGAAGTCGATAGCCGGTTGATGATATTTTCGGGTAACGCCAACCCTGAATTAGCACAACGAATTGCTGAACTATTAGGTACTCGCTTAGGCAAAATCAGCGTAGAAACCTTCAGCGATGGAGAAATCTGTGCTGAGATAATGGAAAACGTTCGTGGCCGTGACGTATTTATTATTCAACCTACCAGTCAACCGTGTAATGACCACCTGATGGAATTAATGGTGATGATTGATGCTATGCGACGTGCCTCGATAAAACGAGTAACAGCAGTAGTGCCATATTACGGTTATTCACGTCAGGATCGTAAACCACGATCAGCGCGTGTGCCGATTACCGCAAAAGTGGTTGCTAACATGCTGGCAAGTGTAAAGCTTGATCGTTTATTAACAGTGGATTTACATGCGGATCAAATTCAGGGTTTCTTTGATTTACCGGTTGATAATGTTTACGCATCGCCGATATTATTAAAGGATATCTGGCAGCAACGCCATGAAGACTTGTTGGTGGTATCCCCCGATGTTGGTGGCGTAGTCAGAGCCAGGGCGCTGGCTAAACGTCTTGGTGATGCCGATCTGGCAATTATTGATAAACGCCGACCCAAAGCTAATGTGTCTGAGGTGATGAATATTATCGGTGATGTGGTCGGCAAAAACTGCGTCATTGTCGATGACCTTGTTGATACCGCAGGTACCTTATGCAAAGCGGCTGGTGCGTTAAAAGATCACGGTGCTGTCAGTGTCTCAGCTTATTGTACGCATGCGGTTTTATCCGGCAATGCAATCAACAATATTAAACAGTCAGTACTCGATGAACTGGTGGTAACTAACACCATCCCGCTATCCGAAGAAGCACGGAATTGTGACCGTATACGCCAATTATCCGTGGCAGAGATGTTAGCGGAAACCATACGACGGATCCATATGGAAGAGTCTGTCAGTGAGATGTATATAGATTAATTACTAATTACTAATTACTAATTAGTCATACCAAAAAGAGCAACAGTTATTTCGACCAGAGGGAGAAATCTTGATCAGCCACAGCAGTAGTGGCACACGGATGTGCCGTTAACGAACCTAAGGATGGATAAAACGTACTCTTTCTGGTTGTGATAGTAGCTAAAAAATAGTAACCGCTAATTCGTAATTAGTAATTAGTAATTCGTAATTAATTAAAACCCGCTTCATTTGGTCGCGAATGAAGCTTATTTTTATTATTTGGAGAAAACCATGAGTTTAGAATTAAACGCTACATTGCGTGGCGACAAGGGGAAAGGTGCGAGCCGCCGCCTGCGTCATGCAAATACATTACCCGCTATCGTATACGGTGGCGGCAAAGATCCAGTTTCAATTACCCTGCAACAGAAAAATATTCAGCATAAATTGCCTGATGAAAGTTTTTATTCACAAGTGCTTTCATTAAATATTGAAGGTAAAGCAGAGGATGTATTGATACGTGACATCCAGCATCATCCCTATAAAATGGAAGTGATGCATATGGACTTTATTCGTGTTGATGCAAAAAAAGTGGTGCATGTCTATTCGCAATTGCATTTTATAAACGAAGATGTTTCGCCAGGTATTAAATCCGAAGGTGGTGTTATTAATCATGTGATGATCGAAGTTGAGATGGAGTGCCTACCTAAAAATATTCCTGATTTTATTGAAGTTGATCTTTCTGAAATGCACGTCGGTGATGTTATTCACTTATCTGACCTGAAATTGCCAAAAGGTGTTGTCGTGTTAGCACTGAAACAAGGTGAAGAACATGACGCTGCGATTGTTGGTATGCATGCTCGCAAAGTTACCGAAGAAGTTGAAGATGGCGCACCTGAAGCACCAGCGGCACCTGCATCTGAAACCGGAGCCAGTGAAGAAGGTGACAGCTAGTCGTATTAGTGGCAAATAATTATGGCTGTTAGGTCAATCGATCTTAAAGTTATCGTCGGACTGGGTAACCCCGGTTCCAAATATACCAAAACCCGGCACAATGCCGGGTTTTGGTTTATTGGCGAAGTTGTGCGTAAATATTCAGCAACTTTTCGCTCGGAAAAAAAATTTTTAGGTGAAGTCGCAAAAATCTCTGTCGAAGGCAAAGATATTTGGTTATTAAAGCCCGATACCTTTATGAATCGAAGCGGGTATGCGGTACAAAGCTTGTTGTCATTTTACCGTATCACCGCCGATCAAATACTGGTGGCGCATGATGAAATTGATTTGCCACCGGGAACCGCCAAATTAAAAACCGGTGGCGGTCATGGCGGGCATAATGGCTTGCGTGACATTATAAGTCAGTTAGGTACAAAAGATTTTCATCGCCTGCGGATTGGTGTTGGTCATCCCGGCAGTAAAGACCAGGTGGTGGACTATGTTCTGCATAACCCCTCTGTTGATGAGCGTATCCTGATAGATCGCGATATTGATGATGCTGTTGGCGTGTTGCCGGATTTAGCGCTAGGTGCCTTTGAACAGGCAATGCAGACATTGCATAGTAAATAAACACTAAGAAAATCTTTTAATATCCACAGATGAACGCAGATATACACAGATGCAGATAAAGATGATTATTTATTTTAAACATCTGTGTTCATCTGCGTTCATCTGCGTTTATCTGTGGATGGTTTTGTTTTTATGAACATCCAGGAGTAACAAGTGGGTTTTAAATGTGGCATCGTTGGCTTACCAAACGTCGGTAAATCCACCTTATTCAACGCCTTAACCAAAGCAGGCATACAGGCAGAAAACTATCCGTTTTGTACCATCGAGCCTAATGTGGGCGTAGTGGTAATGCCTGATTCCCGTCTCGACAAACTGGCAGAGATCGTTCAGCCTAAAAGTGTCGTGCCAACCTCAATGGAATTTGTCGATATCGCCGGTTTAGTTGCCGGTGCTTCAAAGGGTGAAGGGTTAGGCAATAAATTTCTTGCCAATATACGCGAGACCGATGCTATTGCACATGTGGTTCGTTGCTTTGATAATGATGATGTTATCCATGTCGATGGCAAAATAAATCCGATCAGTGATATCGACATTATCGATACTGAGCTGGCATTGGCTGATCTTGAATCTGTCGACAAAGCAGCTGATAAAGTGGGCCGGGTTGCTAAAAGCGGTGATCAAGAAGCCAAAGCAAAATTTTCCTTACTGGAAAAAGTCTCTGCCCATCTAGATGAAGGCAAACCAGTTCGTTCAATGGGTTTGAGTGAAGATGATTTAGTCGTACTTTACGACTTGCATTTATTAACCGTAAAACCAGTAATGTACATTGCCAATGTCAGTGATGACGGTTTTGAAAACAACCCCTATCTGGATGTTGTGAAACAACGTGCAGCAGGAGAGAATTCTATTGTAGTCGCCGTGTGTGCCTCCATAGAAGAAGAATTAATTGAACTGGAAGCCGATGAAGCCAAAGAGTTTCTTGATGAGCTAGGGCTGGACGAGCCAGGCTTAAATCGCGTCATCCGTGCCGGTTATAGCCTGCTAGGCTTGCAAACCTATTTTACCGCAGGTCCAAAAGAAGTTCGCGCCTGGACCGTTGCCATTGGTGCTACCGCACCAAAAGCCGCCGCCGTTATCCATACTGATTTCGAAAAAGGTTTCATCCGCGCCGAAACTATTGCTTATCAGGATTTTGTCGATAACAAAGGTGAGCAGGGCGCAAAAGAAGCAGGTAAGTTGCGCGTAGAAGGTAAAGACTACATCGTACAGGACGGTGATATCATGCACTTTCGTTTTAACGTATAAAGCCCAACACTGTCATCTCGACGCAGGAGAGACCTTGAATATGACATCTTCAGCGCCGTGATGCCACAATGCAGTAATTGGTTTGTAATTGAAGGATATTTTACTGCTATAAATATTGACATTAAGCCAATAAAACGGGAAAATTCCCGCCCTTCATAAAAGGTTCAAAACAAGTCCGCACGGACGCACCTTTTAGGTGTTAATTATCAAATAGCGCTGAAAATCGAAAAAGGTCATGTAGCTCAGCTGGTTAGAGCACGGCATTCATAATGCCGGGG
>CAYQXD010000204.1:0-4445 GCA_964421315.1 uncultured Thiotrichaceae bacterium
TCAAGGAAAAAGACGTTAAATTCGTTGATTTCCGTTTTACCGACACACAAGGTAAGGAGCAACATGTTTCTGTGCCTGCTCACACTATTGACGAAGACGTGCTGGCTGAAGGCAAGATGTTCGACGGTTCTTCCATCGCTGGCTGGAAAAGCATTAATGCATCGGACATGATTATCATGCCTGACTGCGATTCACAGGTTATCGACCCGTTCTGCGAAGAAGTCACCATGAACCTGCGTTGCGATGTTATCGAACCGACAGATATGACCGGTTATAACCGTGACCCACGCTCCATTGCCAAACGTGCTGAAGCTTACTTAAATTCAACCGGCATTGGCGACACTGCCTATTTTGGCCCTGAAAACGAATTTTTCGTGTTTGACGGCGTGCAATGGGGCGACGAAATGGGCGGTGCTTTCTACAAAATCGAATCTGAAGAAGCCGCATGGAATACCGGTAAAGACTATGATGGCAGTAACATGGGACATCGTCCTGGCATCAAAGGCGGTTACTTCCCAGTGCCTCCTATTGACTCATTGCAGGATCTACGTTCATCCATGTGTCTGGTCATGGAAGAAATGGGCGCAAAAACTGAAGTCCATCATCACGAAGTCGGTACCGCTGGCCAGTGTGAAATTGGCGCTGTATTTAACACATTAGTGCGTAAAGCTGACGAAGTACAGATTTTCAAATATGTGGTACACAACGTTGCCCATGCTTATGGTAAAACCGCCACCTTTATGCCAAAACCCATGGTCGGTGATAACGGTAACGGCATGCACGTACACCAGTCTATTTTCAAAAATGGTGAGAACACATTTTCTGGCGACCTATATGGCGGTCTTTCACAGGATGCACTGTATTACATCGGCGGCATTATTAAACACGCAAAGGCACTTAACGCCTTTGCCAATGCTTCAACCAACAGTTACAAACGTTTAGTGCCCGGTTTTGAAGCACCGGTTATGCTGGCTTACTCAGCTCGTAACCGTTCTGCTGCGATTCGTATCCCACACGTATCAAACCCTAAAGGCCGTCGTATCGAAGTGCGTTTTGGCGACAATGCGGCCAACCCTTACCTTTGTTTTGCTGCCATGCTGATGGCTGGTCTTGACGGCATCAAAAACAAAATTGATCCGGGCGAAGCCGCAGATAAAGATCTCTATGACTTACCACCAGAAGAAGAAGCAAAAATCCCACAGGTTGCTTTTTCTTTTGATGAAGCATTAAAAGCACTGGATGCCGATCGCGCCTTCTTAACCGAAGGCGGTGTATTTGACGATGACGTAATCGACGGCTTTATTGAGCTGAAGAGCGAAGAAGTACAGCGTTACCGTGCGTCTGTCCATCCTTGTGAATATGATATGTACTATAGCGTGTAACAGTCAAACGCTGTGCGCTGGCACAGGAATCACTGACCATAAAAAGCCCTGCACAATGTGCTGGGCTTTTTTGTGTTAAATTTACAGCGTCCCAAAAAATATCCGAGCTGGATTCGAGTCAAACTTATGCAAAATAACCTTTTAAAAAGCTTGCTGACAGTATTACTTCTGGTTGCCATTTCTTCACATGCAGAACTATATAAAGGCATTGATGATAAAGGTAACGTGTTTTATTCGGACAAACCTTTTGATAATGCGAAAAAATTTACTCCCCCGTCTCTTTCCATTGTTGATGCGCCCAAAGTTAAACCCGAGCAAACTGTCACAGAAGAAAAACTGGTTGAGTTTAAATACACAGATTTCGACATAGTGACACCAAAAAACAATGAAACCATCTGGAACGAACCCGCTCTTACCGTATCACTCAAACTCAAACCAGCATTAAACACAACACAGGGGCATAACATCTGGCTAATGAAAAATGGCAAACCCCTGATAAAAAACAGTCAGAGCCTGCTTTTACAAATTGGCCGCCTTGACCGTGGCGCTCACCAGCTGCAGGCACAGGTTAGAAATAAACAGGGAAAAATTATCGTACGTACCCGAGCTATCGTAGTGCATATTAAAAATGCCGTTATTAGACCCAGAGTACGACCAAACTAAGCCGGATATTTCGCAGGAACCCCAGCCTACGCACTAACCAGGACATTTCACAGTTGTAGCCTGGTAGGGTGGATAAGCATAGCGCATCCACCGTGATTTTAACCAAAGGTGGATGCGTTTCACTTATCCACCCTACCACTTTGTCATCTCGAACGCCTTTTTGTGAGAGATCTTATACCCAACAAAACTAGCCACGCACTATATTGGTGCGATAGAATAGTTTATTTTCTTGATTTTTTGTTGTGCGTTACGCAAGCAATTGATAAATCAAAAGATAAAATAAATCACCGACTTCATACAAACTGGTTCAGTTATTGCATTAGCCCTGTTATGGTCACATCACAATACAACTCGCCACAAACCGTTATCGACAACCTGCATTCTGCGATTATTATAATCGGTGAAAACCTGCAAATTATCTGCATCAATCCCGCAGCTGAATTATTATTTCATATCAGCAATACACGAGCAGCGAAAAAAAACATTCGTCAACTTATTATCAATGAACATGCCAGCGAGCATGAATTCTTTGACCGCCTGGAACGATCTTTAATTTCATCACATCCCTACACGGCTTATGAGGTTCAGCTACGGCTGCACCATCACAAAATTATTGATGTTGATTATTCCGTTTCACCCATCCCATACAAGCAGGAAGGCAAATATTTATTACTGGAATTTATTCGTCTAAAAACACAGCACAAAATCTCACACGAAGAAAGCATACTCAGTCAATATGAAGCCGGTAAAACGTTATTACGCGGCCTGGCACATGAAATAAAAAACCCCTTAGGTGGCATTCGAGGTGCGGCGCAGCTACTCGAAAGGGAGCTTGAAAAAGGACCCGGCAGTAGTAACAGCAGTAGTTGCGATAACAAACAATTCACCCAGATCATTATCAATGAAGCCGATCGTTTAAAAAACCTGCTCGACCGCATGGTTGGACCCAAAGATATTCCAACAAAAAGTGAAGTCAACGTACACAAGATTTTAGAGCATGTACGGCAACTGGTACTGGCAGAAAATGATCTGCTCGTTATAAGAGCTGATTATGACCCAAGTATCCCCGACTTATATGCTGACGAATCAATGATGATTCAGGTGATATTAAATATCACACGTAATGCCGTAACTGCATCACTTGTCGCAGCTATGGCCACTGCGACTTCTGAAAGCAGTAAAGCAACCATTATTTTTAAAACACGCACAAAAAGAAATTGTAAAATCGGGTTACACACCTATCCACTTGTCGCCAAAATTGATATTGAAGACAATGGCTGTGGCGTTAAAAAAGAATTGCAGGAAAGTATATTTATGCCGATGATTACCGGCCATGCTGAAGGCACCGGACTAGGCCTGTCAATCGCACAATCACTGGTACAGCAACATAACGGTATAATCGAATTTACCAGTAAACCGGGTAAAACCATTTTTACACTTTTGTTGCCCCTGAATTTACAAACTGACTTACATAATGAACATAGCGGAGCGAATAAATGACCGCACCCATAACAACACCCATGACATCTCAAGCGCATATCTGGATTATTGATGACGATGACTCTATACGCTGGGTGTTACAAAAAGCACTTGAAGGCGCAAATTTTACTGTTACCAGTTTTGACAATGCCAACACTATTTTAGACAGGTTACAGTCGGATAAATTAAGCTCAGACAAATTAAAGCACGAACAACCCGATGTCATTATTACCGACGTGCGTATGCCGGGCATGGATGGTTTGGAATTACTGACCCGGCTGTCGTCAGATTACCCTGATTTACCAGTTATTATTATGACCGCGCACACTGATTTAGATAGCGCTGTTTCCGCTTATAAAGGCGGCGCATTTGAATATCTACCCAAACCGTTCGACATTGATGATGCCGTAGATGTCACACAACGTGCCTGTAATAAAAAACTGTCACATGAAAATCCAATAAGCCATGAGAACAATGCGCCTGAAATCATTGGCGCTGCCCCCGCCATGCAGGAAGTTTTTCGCACCATCGGGCGTTTATCAAAATCTATCATCAGTGTATTAATTACCGGGGAATCCGGCACCGGCAAGGAACTGGTGGCACTCTCACTGCACAAACACAGCCCGCGAGCAGACAAAGCTTTTATTGCATTAAATACCGCAGCCATTCCAAAAGAACTATTGGAATCCGAATTATTCGGGCATGAAAAAGGCGCTTTCACCGGTGCACAGGCATTACGAAAAGGCCGCTTTGAACAAGCTGATAGAGGCACATTATTTCTCGATGAAATTGGCGACATGCCAGCCGAATTACAAACCCGTTTATTACGTGTGCTGGCAGAAGGCGTTTTCTACCGCGTAGGTGGACACACACCCATTAAAGTCAATGTCCGTGTCATCGCTGCCACTCACCAGAATCTTG
>CAYQXD010000205.1:0-4413 GCA_964421315.1 uncultured Thiotrichaceae bacterium
CGCCAACGCAAGCACCCACACAAACTATCTAATCCAAATTGTAAAAGAACATTTGTTACACTTTGTTTTTATTGACATTTCTTCAGGTACCCCTGATTCCCGTCAACAAATAATTTCGTGTAGCAAAGAAGCGAAAGTTTAGCAGCTTTTCAAACTGTATGGCAAGTGTTTTTTGAAATTAATTTCTGTTTCCAGATATCAATCTGTTTCAAAAAAACGTTGCCTCCCAACGCAGGACGCGCATATTACATAAAACTTATACTTGTGTACAGAGTTATTTAAAAAAAACTAAAAAAAGTTTAAAAAACACCATAAAGGCGCATTCTTTCAATGTGTTTTTGACTCTGCTTTTGTCTTACCATTAAATCATTTCATATTCTTTCAAAAAACTAACGGCACTAATACAATGACAAATAACAGTAAAAATCTACTCAGTCAGGAAACCAGCCCTTATTTATTACAGCACGCAAATAATCCTGTGCACTGGAATTCATGGAATAAGAACTCACTGACGTTGGCCAAACAGGAGAACAAACCCATATTATTGTCTATTGGTTATTCTGCCTGCCACTGGTGCCATGTTATGGCACATGAATCTTTTGAAGACATCGAAACTGCCAAGGTGATGAACGAGCTCTTCATTAATATAAAAGTCGATAAAGAAGAACGACCCGATCTAGACAAAATCTATCAAAATGCACATTCATTATTAACTGAACGTTCTGGCGGCTGGCCACTGACGGTATTTCTGTCACCAGAAACACAGATGCCGATATTTGCTGGTACTTATTTTCCCAAACAAGCAAAACATGGTTTGCCTGCTTTTCAGTCTCTGCTACATCGGATCAGTGAAATCTGGCAGTCTCGGCAATCGGATATCCAACAGCAATCTGCCTCACTGCAATCAACTTACCATCGCATATACGAAGTATCGAGACCGATTGATGCCGAATTCAATTATGCGGCGATTGATATCGCACGTAATCAAATCGAGAAACAGTTTGACCATATTAACGGTGGTTTTAGTGGCGCACCCAAATTTCCTCACCCCTCTATTATTGAATTTTCCATAAAACACTGGTGCCACGCTCAGAAAAATCTGCAAGCCGACCCCCGTATGTTGCATTGCGCTCTATATACATTAGAGAAAATGGCAAATGGCGGTATTTTCGATCACCTCGGTGGTGGTTTCTGCCGTTATTCCACAGATGAATACTGGATGATCCCACATTTTGAAAAAATGCTATATGACAACGGTCCGTTGTTGTCACTATATAGCCAGGCATGGAAAATAAATGCCGATTGTTTATTTTTTGATGCTGCCACTGAAACAGCCAACTGGACAATTCGAGAAATGCAGTCACCCGAGGGAGGCTATTATTCAGCACAGGATGCCGATTCAGAAGGCCGTGAAGGACAATTTTTTGTCTGGTCTAAAGCTGAAATAACAACACTACTAAAGAGTGCCACCAACCTGGATAACACCAGTATTGCTGACACAGCGCACTTCAGTGAACGATTCGGCCTGAACCTGGAGGCTAATTTTGAAGAATCCTGGCATCTTCACGGTTACATCAGCGAAACAATGCTGGCTAACAAACACAACATAAGCAATAAAAATCTGCATTGCCAGTTACAGCAAATTCGACAATTTTTATTCCAACAACGAGAACATCGATTACACCCTGAAACTGACACAAAAATATTATGCGCCTGGAACGGTTTAATGATTCACGGCATGGCTGTCGCTGGCCGCCTTCTGGATCATCCACAATACACAGAATCAGCAAGACAAGCAGCCTATTATTTAAAAAATTACTGCTGGAAAAACAACCAGCTATTTGCCAGCGTCAAAGATGGCAGAGCCTCGCTTAGTGCTTATATCGATGATTATGCTTTTCTTATTTATGGCTTGCTTGAGCTACTGCAGAACCAGTGGGATGACGAACTCTATAGCTGGACACTACAATTGGCTGACAAATTACTTAGCGACTTTGAAGATGCCAACTATGGAGGCTTTTACTTTACCAGCCATCAACATGAAGATTTGATTCAACGCTTAAAAAGTTTTAGCGATGATGCCATTCCTGCAGGTAACGCTATCGCCGCACAGGCTTTAAACCGCCTGGGCTATTTATCTGGCAAACCACACTATATAGATGCCGCTAAAAACTGCCTGAGATCGGCATGGAACTCAATAAACCAGGCACCCATTTCACACTGCGCATTATTAAATGCGCTAAGAGAATATTTAACACCACCCAGCATTCTCATCATAAGAAGTCCGGTTATAGAGCACGTTAACAATCAGGTTGATAATGAAAAAAACTGGCAGCAAGTCACACAACAGTATTATCTGCCCGACACGCTGGTCTACACCATCCCCAACGATCAGACACCACACCCGAGTCTGGCAGAAAAAGCACCTGGTGAAAAAAACACACCTGTCGCCCATCCTTGCGATGGCTTTTTATGCCACAGCCCCATAAAAAACCTGTCCGAGCTTAAAATTTACCTTAAGAATAACAGTTATCGCGTTTTGGAATAAATCGCTAAAAAGCGCCTATTGACAGTGAATATGCAGTCTTTTTTATATTAATCACAAAATAAATCAAATAAAAACAATATTAGTGACTTGCCATACTCGATACTTTAGGAGTATGGTTATATCCTCTGAATTATAAATAGTCAGAAGACTGTCTTATTAATACAACATAACACTATAACTAAATATGAGGATAAAATCATGGCAGACCAACGTAAACTGACCATCATCGCAACCAAGGGTACCCTGGACTGGGCTTATCCTCCATTCATTCTTGCCAGCACGGCTGCCGCTTTAGGCATGGAAGTTACCATGTTCTTTACCTTCTACGGTTTAAACCTGCTGCTGAAAGATACCAGCGCATTAAAAATCACACCAATGGCTGCACCTGACATGCCAATGAAAATGCCATTTGGCCCCAGGTGGCTACGAGACATCGACTTTGGCCCTAAAGTGCCAAACGTATTATGGAACGTACCGTTTATGGACCCTATCTGCACCAGCTTAATGAAGAAAACAATAAGCAATTGTGGCGTTGCTTCAATTGATGAACTACGTGAACTTTGCCAGGAAGCAGAATGCAAATTCCTTGCTTGTCAGATGACAGTTGAGTTATTTGGTCACGACCCTAAAAACTTCATTGATGGCATTGAGTTCGTTGGTGCTGCAACGTACTTTGAAGAATCAGCTGACGCTACACAGTCATTGTTTATCTAGTACGACAAGGTCATACATCAAAAAGGCCGCACCTGGAGTTCCAGGTGCGGCCTTTTTTGTGCGTGTTTTCCACGAAAATAAACGCGAATAAAAAACAACAATGATTTTAAAACCACTTTAACCGCGAAGGACACAAAGAACACGAAGGAATGAGGCATGGGATATACCACATATTTCGGTGCGAACAGCGCAGCCTACGAATTGTGTCTCTTCACGCGCTTGTTGCCTTTTTCACGGCAATGCTTAAAATTTGCATTTATTTGAGGAAGAAATCTGTTTTTTAGCTTTTTGCCAGTACTCTTCTAGCTGGTCAACATTGCACTCTTCCATCTGTTTGCCATCTTCCTGTAATAGCTGCTCAACAACTTTAAAACGCGAAATAAATTTCCTATTAGAATCACGTAAAGCCTGCTCCGGATTCACCCCCAGATGGCGTGAAAGATTGACACTGGCAAACAGGATGTCACCCATTTCGTCGCTAATTTTTTCATGGTTATCGGCAACACCAATTTCTGTTTTAAGCTCACCAATTTCTTCATTGAGCTTAGCAAATACCGGCTCAATACTGTCCCAGTCAAAACCATGATGCGCTGCGCGCTTTTGCAGTTTTTCAGACCAGCGTAATGCTGGCATGGTACCGGCGATACCATCCAGATAACTGCTAAATTGATTGTCTTTATCCGGCTGACTTTTTTTAGCGCGCTCTTTTTTCTTGTGTTTTTCCCAGTCGCGATTTAACTTTTCTTCATCTCTGGTTTTATCTTCACCAAAAACATGGGGATGACGCGTCACCAGCTTGTTGTTTATGCCTTCAACTACATCGGCAAAATTAAACTGATTATTTTCTGCTGCCATTTGCGCATGAAATACTACCTGAAACAGTAAATCACCCAATTCACTTTTCAAATCATCCATGTCTTTGCGCTCAATCGCATCCGCTACTTCATAAGCCTCTTCTACCGTATAGGCGGCAATGCTGGCAAACGATTGTTTAACATCCCAGGGGCAACCCGTTTGCGGATTACGGAGATCAACCATAATTTGTAACAACTTTTCAAGTTCATTCATAATGAAATAACTCAGCGGTAGTCCGGAAACGGTCATTAGAAGACATTAAAGACTAAAATCATCGTCCGCGAAGAACGCAAAAG
>CAYQXD010000206.1:0-4405 GCA_964421315.1 uncultured Thiotrichaceae bacterium
GTAATCAGCCCAACAATATCACCAATCTCCTGTGAGGATTCGCCCAGGCGTTTAATGCGTTTTGATGTTTCCTGAATCGTTTCACGAATATTTTCCATTGAGCCGATAGTATTACGTACCACCTGGGCACCTTTTTGGGCAATTTCCACCGACTGCTGCGCTACCTGGGCTGAGTTATCCGCATCGCTTGATACTGCTGACATGGATTCTGCCATGTCGGTAACCGCAGCACTGGCTGAGGCAATTTCACGCGCCTGCTTGTTTGACGCTTCGGCTAATTCAATCGCTGTCTGCTGTGTTTTTTCTGTTGATCGGGATACCTCTTCTGCGGTGCTGTTAATAGTGGTTACCAACGTACGCAACTCGTCAATAGTGTAGTTGACTGAATCGGCAATCGCACCGGTTATATCTTCTGTCACCGTGGCATATGCCGTTAAATCACCATCCGCAAGATTAGCCATCTCATCCAGCAGGCGAAGAATCGCACGTTGATTTCGTCGATTATTTTCTAACGCGTCCTGCTCACGTTTTCTCGCATCTTTAAGTAACAAAATACCACCGATAATAATAAGCATTACCGCTAAGCCGCCAAAAGCAGCGCCCAGCAACTGAATTAAATCGAGCTCTTCACCCTGGGCAATAATTTCTTCCTGAAAGTTTTTAAGAGAAGTAAGTAAACGTTCAGAATCCTCACTTACCAGACTGGCGGCATCATTCACCTCAAACATTTCGGGTGATAGCTCAAGAATACCAGCAACATTATCACTTACCGCACTACTCAGCATCGCCACTTCACGTAATTTATAAACGGCTTTTTTATCGCTGACCTGTTTAATACGCAAGCCTTTGGAGCCTTTTAGCAAACCTTCAAGTACGCGGCCAAACAGGGCTGCATCACGACCGAATCTATCAGCCGCAGCTGCAGCTTTATCACCACCTTCAAGAATCTGATTCAAATTATTTTTAATGCGCTGTGATAGCATCATTTGACGTGTTGCTAAATAAACCTGCCGCGGGGTAGCTTTCTTTTCAATTAGCATAGCAACCACTTCATCAGAATAGGTTAGCATTTTAGGAATAAAATCTTCAATGACCTGATACAGGTCTCTTACCTCAATAATTGCCTCACGACCATTCAAAATAACTTCTACCTTATTGCGGTAATTTCTCCAGTGGGTTTCAACATGATCAAGTGCAGGTAACAGTTCCGGAGGTATTGCTTCAGCGGCAGCATCACCAGAATGCAAAGTCGTTAAAATATCATCAAACCAGATGCGGGATTTAAACAGGTTTTCAAATGCCTCGTCATTACCCGAAGAGGCACCCAACGAGTAGGTTGCCATTTGTTGTGATAACAGGAGTTGATCTGCTGATAACTCCACATGACGTTGCAAAGTCGCTCGTTTATCACCCACATACACCAGACTACCCAGCATAAGAATAATAGCTATTGACAGTAACAGGCCGATTAAAATTAGTGGTTTACTAATTGCGGTATTTTTTTTCTGTGCGCTCATAAAGCATTATCTCCAATCTGCTATGTCGCCAATTCTGTTGTTGGCGTTAGCAATAATCTCTCATGTTTCTTTATATTTTTTACTTACTACTTAACTACTTACAATGACGCATGGGCAAAACGGTCATCCTGTGTCATTTGATAAAAATTAATGACTGGCCAATGCTCATCATCCTGACTGAACACTCGTTCTATATAGGGCGATATACTTTCATGTACTTTGGCAACATCAGCGGCAGCATCAGAAGTTTTATCACTTTCTCTGAAATGCCGCATGCCATATATTTCTTCAACAACCAAACCGGTATTAAACCCTTTATAGTCAATAACAATGACTCTGCCGTTATGCCGCTGTTTGATGTCCTCACCTAACAAATACCCTTTCAAGTCCATAATTGGTAACAAACTGCCACGTACATTGGCAACACCAACAATCCATGACTTAACGCCCGGAACAAGGGTAAATTCAGGTAAATCAAGTATTTCTTTCACTTCCGACATGGCGGCAATTAGTCTGGAGTCACCGACCCTGAAAGCAATTCCAACCCAGTCATCTTTCATCTGATCGAGCATGGGCAAACCCGCCGAACTTTTAACGGTCCGTCTTTCAAGATCCAGCAATAAATCAAATGGTTCAGTCGTATTCATTTACTCATTCTTTTATTAACAGCGGAGCAGCATCATTGCAAACCCTTGCATTAGCCCACGTATTGCTATTCACAAAAACCTATGCACTCTAACGGTGCATTCTCAAGCGTGCGAGGTATAGCTACACCGCAGATAACACCATATTCACATGTTCAATCAATGCTTTCTCCTGCACCGGTTTAACAAGGTAATCTTTAGCGCCCTGACGCATTGCCCATACTTTATCTGTTTCCTGATCTTTGGTTGTTACCATAATGACAGGAATAGATGCGGTATCTTCATTTTTCGATATTTGCCTGGTTGCCTGGAAACCGTTCATGCCCGGCATTACCACATCCATCAAAATCAAATCAAGCTTTTCTGTTTTTGCCATCTCAACGCCGTCTTCACCACAGGTGGCCACCACAACTTCATGACCATTTTTGGTCAACATGGTTGTTAAAACATGTATTTCTGTAGGGGAATCATCAACAATCAATATTTTTGCCATACTTACTCACCGTTTATTCTATTGTTACTAATCAACGTATACGTGTCAGATGCTCTGTTCGTACACGTACATTAGTAATTACTAATTAATTCAGATCATGCTTTTGCAGGAACATGCTTTTTTATCGCGCCTATTAAATCTTCCCTGGTAAAGGGCTTTGTCAGATACTGAGTCGAACCCACAATACGACCACGCGCACGATCAAAAATACTGTCTTTACTTGACAGCATAATAACAGGCGTGTTCTTAAATGTTTTATTGTTCTTTATCAGGGCGCAGGTTTGATAACCATCAAGCCGCGGCATCATGATATCGACAAAAATAATATCAGGTTTGTTTTCAGCAATTTTTGATAAGGCTTCAAAACCATCAACTGCTGTCACCACTGCACAACCTTCTTTTTTAAGTAGATTTTCAGCTGTTCGCCTTATTGTTTTGCTGTCATCAATGACCATTACCTTTAGGCCACTCATTATGAACTCACTTCAACCATTGCAGTACCATTTAAATATATCAACATCAGACAACCCAAAAAAAGACTCTTAAGTAAAACCTTACAAAATGCTTAGATAATCTGAATGTAGACCACATTCTGTGTATTGCCAACAATTAATGGAAACTGACAAAATATTGGCTAAGATTTTGCAGGTGTAAAACTAAAGAGCAAATAAAACGTAAAACAGGATGTAAAAACGGAGTGTTTTTTCAGTGCAAAACCGGTTGCAAATTACTGTTAAAATCGAAAAATCTACTAGAAGTAATTTCAACCTTTAATGGAGTTGTCATGCACATAAAAATAGGTTTTGTCATGGATCCACTGTCATCAATAAATAGTAAAAAAGACAGTACCTTTGCCATGATGCTGGCGGCACAAAAATACGGCTGGGAGATTCATACAATCTACCAGAGCGATCTATACACCGAAAACGAAAAACCCCGAGCTTATAGTCGAATCACTCAGGTTGAGGACAATCCAGAACACTGGTTTAACTTCAGCACAAAACAGGACATCAATTTAAACTCACTGGATGTCATCCTGATGCGCAAGGATCCGCCTTTTGATATCGAGTACATAATCACAACTTATATTCTGCAGCTAGCCGAACAACACGGCACACTCGTTGTCAACAAAGCAGCCAGTTTGCGCGACAACAATGAAAAAATGTTTATCACTCAATTTCCACAATGTTGTACGCCTTTTATGGTTAGCCGAAATAAAAACCGTTTACGTGAATTCGTTAACCAGCGATTTCAGGCACAGCAATGCGATGTCATTTTAAAACCTCTCGATGGTATGGGAGGCACATCCATTTACCGGGTTAATCCACAAGACCCCAATCTTTCGGTGATACTTGAAACCGTATCCGAAAACGAATCACGCACAGTAATGGCACAACAGTTTATTCCCGAAATTATCCATGGTGATAAACGTGTGCTATTAATTGATGGTGAAGCCGTGCCTTATGCCTTAGCCCGTATCCCGGCGGCTGGCGAAACCCGTGGCAACCTTGCTGCAGGCGGCACTGGCGTTGGCGTAGAACTGAGCGAGCGTGATCACTGGATATGTCAGCAGGTAGCACCGGTATTAAAACAGCAGGGCATATTATTTGCCGGCATCGACATTATTGGTGATTATTTAACTGAAATAAATATCACCAGCCCTACCTGCATACGCGAGCTCGACCGGATTTATTCACTGGATATCGCTGGCGATTTAATACGATGTATAGAAAAATATTTGTAACTACAGA
>CAYQXD010000207.1:0-4386 GCA_964421315.1 uncultured Thiotrichaceae bacterium
CACGCAAAGATCTCATCTAACGTCTTAACTGATAATGTTTTGATAGATAGTGCTTTGAGGCTTTTATTATCCGGCACACCAATACCTAAAGGACAGTTATGCGTGTACAGCGTGACATGCGGCGGCGGCACGGGTGTATTAGAGTCAATCAATCCGTGAGACCTTAACTGCTCATAAAACGCTGTTACGCCGTGCATTTCCAGCAACATGATAATGCTCTTCTCAACTACTGAGCCTTTTGATCGTGACAGGATGTGTACCGGGCCTGTTTGTTTGAATGACCAGTCAATATCTCCAAACATATTTTCGAGCAACTGATTGATTGTTTGATCCTGTTTTACCCTGCCCAGGATAATCGATCCGGTTTTGCTGCCAATTAATGTGACATGAAGTTCGTCTTTTGGCGTGAAATGTTCACCGAAAACATTAATGTTTTCTTTTGCCAGACAGAAAGACTCTGGCAAAAGTTCGATAAGGAGACAGCTCTTTTCATTAAAGCCTGGCCAGCTTATTTTCATTATCAAACTCTATGTTCCATCGCCTGAAATAAAGCGGATTATTGGCTTTAGTGTAAACAACATTTTTTATATTTTTTACCACCTTGCCTTCAGTGTCTGCATTTTCATCAATACGGTCCAGCAGAAAATTATCCAGAAAATCCAGGTCATCGTCACTTATATATTGCTGATTTGTGTTCATAATTCGTCTTTAACAGTTGTAATGAATTCATAATTACAATTTGGATTTAAACATTGATGTTTTTGTATTCCATATTTCAGCTCATTAACTCATGTTCTACTAAAAATCACGCTACCAACTTTGAGGTGGCTTTCTCGAAACATGAAACACCCGCAAAATCTCAATTTGTTGCAACCTTGGGCGAACACGGTAAGGAATAATATAACGTGTCTCTGGTACAACCAGCTCACGCGTATCTGGGAGACGCCCGGAATGACCGAGTGCAGGATTTTCAGACAGCAAAGCAACACACTTATGAATTCCATACACAACATCCCTGGCTGCAGCGGGATTTTCCCGCGCTATATAAGTTGCTTCCTGTTCAATATTATCAAGAGCTTTCCGTAGCCATTTAATCTTCATTCACACCCCATTTTCTGAAAGTACTGGTCACCGCTTCAGCACTAGCAAAATCACCCGAATCAGCCTCTGTAAGTGCATTCTGAATTTCCTGAAGTTGCCATTCGTTTAATTCAATATATTCACGCACAGCTTCAGCAGCCAGGTAAGACTTGCTACGGTGAGTTACATGCGCTAGCTTATCGAGTCGAGCCTTAAGGTCAGCTTCCAGTCGTATTGTCATTGTTGATGATTGTGACATGAGCTTAATTCTATCGTGTTAACTTGTGTACATTGTAGCACAAATATATGTTTAAACATGTGCTGAGGCATTGGTAACCAGGTATAGTGAACTTCGAGAGGTAAACAACAATGAACACTAAAATTAGCACTGCACTGAAAAGACTGGACTCCATACTCCCGCTGGTATCAGGCCTGAAATCACTCAGCAGCGATGATGCCGAGCTATATTGCAAACTAGTCAACAGCTATGTACAACACGGCCGTACACTCACCCGCAGTGAAGTCGACAAACTTATCAACAACGCGGAACAGGCACTGACTAATATCGCTAAGAACAAGCTCATCGTGCTGGATGCGGATGGCAATCCGTCCGGCGCCTATCCTTTCACCTCAGATGTACGTGAGCACAAGATCCATGTCAATGATGTTGTGGTTCATTGCATGTGTGCCCTGGATGCGCTTGCCGTCAGCCTTATGTTTAATATACCGATCGTCATTAATTCGCAATGCCGCGTAACCAATAAACCAATCCACCTCGAACAAAATGGTACCGACTTCAGCGATGGCACTCTGGATGCCTGGTTTGGCATCAACTGGGGTGCTGCAGCCAGCGATACCATTTGTGCCGAGTCACTCTGTATGGAAATGATGTTTCTGGCCGACGAAACGGTTGCCCGTGGATGGCTCGCAGAATCGCCAGACACGCGTGAAATCTTTGATCTGCCATCAGCAGTCGCATTTGCCGCAGGCTTCTTCGTGCCACTTGCCGAAAATTGCCGGCTAGCCGCCTGAGATCCTTCTGATAGCGGTATTTTCATCAAAATTAAAGGGGTGGCAATAAATCCTGAATTATCGCAATTAAATCAGGTATATCTTCTGTTTTGGATACACGGCGAGCGGCTTCACCCATAATTTCAACACTACGCTCTATTGCTCTCATCATGACACAGGGGGTGACACACTCAGCCATAAATGCTGCCAGCTCATAATCTTCCAACTTGGGGGCGTTCTGGCACTTACATTGGTCCGACCCCAATCCTGGCCTGGCCACCAATCCTGCGAAACCGTGGGCTGTCACCTGTTATTATGGATACTCTACGCCCGGTTTGGGTCATGTATTTACTCTGTTACTCTGACAAAGGCAACGGTTCTTCATAATCTTGATATTGTACTGTCAGAATACAGCGCAATGTACAGATTGAGAACAGCCCCATAATTGCTGACTGGCCAGACGAAAACTATCTAACAAAACAGACGTTTCTCCCCAACAATCCAGTGATGCGATTTCATGTTCGGTAGCAAGTCGTAATGACGAAAACTCATGAAAAGCATGGTCAGCAATAGTCGGCCCATTGCTGTATTTCCAGAGCTGTGAGTATAAAGCCGGTATATTGACCTGCTCTGCGACAAAGAATTCGCCGGAATCAAGATATGATTTTATCTCGGTAATATAGTTTTCAGAAATGTTACCGGATAATAATACCTGTCCGAAGGCTTTAAAATTATTATAGATCTGGTTTTACATGCACGATGAAAGGCCTGACCGACCCAGTTGCGTGCTACCTGCCATCCATGGCAGTATCCGAAGAGTGCAGCAATAGAATAACCCAAAAATAATAAATAGCTTAGGTTACGTACTTAGGTGTAGTATGAACTTCAATATTCAGCCCTAACCGATTACGAAGTATACAAATAATTTTAGTTAAATTATCCATCGTCGGATTCCCTCTTGCAGAAAGCATACGATGCAGACTTTTACTGGGTCTTTCTATCTCAATTGCAAGCGCCTCAAAACCCAGGGTTGCGTTAACTAAATCTCTAAGTACCAAACGAGCAACATCAGGCTCTCCGTTTAAAAACAGGGTAAGGGCTTCATCGAGAAGTGCCGCAGTAAATACGGGGTCGTTATCGACTCGCTCATTAATCGTATCTTTATAATCTCTGGTGATGCTCATGACCTGTCTCTTTTCTTGCGGGTTTTGTATTCTTTATGAAGCATTTTTGCCTTTTTGATGTCTTGCTGCTGCCTCTTTTTGGTGCCGCCGCCAAGCAAAATAATTAACTCTTTACCGTCTTGTATTAGATATATCCTATATCCGGGACCCCAATCGATTCTATATTCACCGATACCATCAAACCATTTAATATTGGAAGTATTACCTAACTCTATTCTTGCTTTTGCTACAGTTACCTTTGCTGCTGCCTGTGCATTTAAAGTATCAAACCACTTCTTATAAGGGTTTGAACCATCTTCCCTGATGTATTCTAGTATTTTCATTTAGAACAATAGTAACTTATATGTTACCTATATGCAATCTGACCTGCTCTGCGACACTCCTACATTTCCCTATTTGTACTAACCAACTATTAAAGCTCATATCAGTCCTATAAACATACTCTAACTCATTGTTTTACATGAGTTCATGAATGCAAATAAACGTACTAAGACACACATTATTAAGCTATACTTATATCTATGAATACTAAATCACTTGCCGCCAAAAATAGCTTCCTGAAGAAAGATACTTCTGGTAGATCAATTATCCGTAATGTAGCAACATCCACATCGATTGAAACTGGAAAACAATCAGGCGAGTATGTCACTCGTTGTTCTCATTCCGGGAAGTTTGCTGTAGCGAGAAATCCAAAATCTCAGAAAAAATAAGTTTCATAGGCTCATAGTTGCAAGCATGACCTGAAAATAATGAATCAGTGCAAACAACACTTTTTATATTTTTTACCACTGCCACAGGGACAGGGATCATTGCGACCAATGCGTGGTAATTCTCTTCGCACCGTTGAAACCGAAGGTTTAAAATCCGCTCTTCTTTGCAGCCAGAAAGCATGAATAGCCTGCGCATTTGGTGTAATTGCATTTCGGATGTTTGCTACTTCGGCCTCTGTAGGAAGATCATGCGCCTGCCATTTGGTTGATTCAGTAAAGCCCATTATTGGCGTTAATAATATTTGCATTTCAAGACCGGCTGAATCCCATAACTCCTGAGCAAGAGAAACACCGAGCATATAACCCTCGCACCACTCATCAACAATAGTGTAAGTTTTGTC
>CAYQXD010000208.1:0-4384 GCA_964421315.1 uncultured Thiotrichaceae bacterium
TAATACGCACGGCTGACTCTGTTTTGTTTACATGCTGCCCACCTGCGCCACTGGCACGGTAAACATCAATGCGCAAATCTGCGGGGTTGATGTCTATTTCGATATCATCATCAATTTCAGGTGAAACAAAAACGGCGGCAAAGGAAGTATGCCGGCGATTGCCAGAATCAAATGGGGATTTGCGTACCAGACGATGCACACCGGTTTCGGTACGAAGCCGCCCAAAAACGTATTCACCAGAAATACTAATGGTCGCACTTTTGATGCCGGCGACCTCACCCGGCGAGACCTCCATCAACTCGGTTGCAAAACCATGCGACTCACCCCAGCGCAAATACATACGCAACAGCATCTCAGCCCAATCCTGTGCTTCAGTGCCGCCCGAGCCCGACTGAATATCAACAAAGGCATTACAGGCATCCATCTCACCAGAAAACATACGGCGAAATTCCAGCTCGACCACGTTCTCTTCCAGTGTTTTTAAATCATCAATAATGCTGGATACACCATCTTCATCGCCTTCTTCAACTGACATTTGCAACAGTTCTTCAGCATCATTCAATGCGGTATCAAGTTGCTCGATGGTGAGTACGATTTTTTCCAGCCTTGCGCGTTCCTGCCCCAGTTTTTGTGCGTTTTCCGGGTCACCCCAAATACCAGGTTGTTCCAGCTCGCGATTAACTTCTTCTAACTCTTCCTTACGACGATCAAAGTCAAAGATACCCCCTAAGCGCATCAGTGCGTTCACGCAGGTCTTTGATCTGGTTGGTAATCGGGTTAATTTCTATCATGGCTGTTATCACTATTTGGTAACCTCAATAAGTCCGTGCGGTGTATGGTGATGAGACTGTCGGTAGCATGGATGCTACCGTCAAGCCTACAGGGATGTATTTATGGCGTGTCTCAGAACCATACACCGCACGGACTTATTGAGAAGTTACACTATTTGGCATTATCAATACAAGCGCGAATGATACCGGAGAATGCTTCCGGATTCACCTGATTTTGTGCTAAAAACCGCCGTTGGCTGTGAAAAAGAGCGATGATCACAAAACAACAGGTTTTGGTTTCTTCGCCACATCATTTCGTAGATATACCGGTATTGCCTCTGCCGCGATGATGGTATTGCCTGCGTTAAATTCATTTACTGCCAGTGTTGCAATGACTTCTGCGCTGGGCAGACAATCGGGCAACATTTTCTGTAAGGTAAAATCATTGTCAGCAAGTAGTCTATCGGCATAATTCGCCCAGCCTGTGCCAGCACCGACCCAGCCAGCACCTGACCAAAGTGTATCCTGTTGTGTCAGCATTTCAGGCAGCTTAATCTTATCCGGCGAAATCACCTGTTCCTCACCATCTAACTGCCACTGTTGATCGTTTAAACTATCCATGTTCATACTATATATGGCCCAGTAAACTTCATCCATACGGGCATCGATAGCAGCGAGTATGTATTTACTTTTTGTTTGTTCAAAAGCACGTTGCGCTATCGCTTTTAAGGTTGAAACCGGTATCACCGGAATATCATGTGCAAAAGCGATTCCCTGTACCACCCCTGCGGCGATTCTCAAGCCCATAAACGAACCCGGCCCACGACCAAAGGCTATTGCATCTAGCTGGTTTACGGATAAATCTGCATTGGCTAATAAACCATCAATCATTTTCAAAATCAAACGACTGTGTTCTCGCGGTGCAAGCTGGTAATTAGACCTTAGTTCACCATCTATATATAACGCTGCTGAACAGGCTTCGGTTGCAGTATCTATTGCCAGAATTTTCATATTGTCTCTTGAATACGATTATTTGTTTTGTCTACAGCTGGCACACGTAAGAAAAAGTTTTCAACATCTTTAATATCGGAAGTGACAGGCATAGAAGGCAGACTATTTAAAAAGATTCTGCCATACGATTTTTGTTTTAATCGTGGATCACCTAACATTACTACACCTGTATCATTAACATCACGTATTAATCGCCCCACTCCCTGTTTTAAACTTATCACTGCCTGCGGCACCTGGAATTCCATAAATGGTTGACCACCATTTTGTTTAATGGCTTCTATGCGTGCCTGCATAACGGGATCACCCGGTGAAGCAAAAGGCAGTTTATCAATGATGACACAAGATAAACTTTCTCCACGCACATCAACACCCTCCCAAAAACTTGAGGTACCTAAAAGAATGGCGTTATCCGTTTGGCGAAATTTTTCCAGCAATTGATGTTTTGGATAATCACCCTGCATTAGCAGTTCGTAAGGCAGCATCTTATGTTTTAAATAATCAAAAGCTTTGTGCATTGCGTAATAACTGGTAAACAACACAAACGCCCTGCCCTGACTGGCATGTAATACCGGAATAGCGGCCTGCATTAACTGTTTTGTATAATCGGGATCTGAAGGTTGCGGCAACTTATCTGGCAAATAAAGCAGGCTTTGTTTTTCATAATTAAAGGGGCTGTCCCATACTCCGCTTTGGTAATTTTGCAGACCAATATTATTGGCGAAATGGCTAAACTGTTTGTTCACCTGTAAGGTTGCTGAGGTAAATATCCAGCTACTGGAAAAATTATCGGTGTGCTGCTGAAAAATGGAAGCCACATCAATCGGTGTCGCATGTAACATAAAACTTTTCGGGTAAGTTTCATACCATAATATAGAGCTGACTGAGTCTGCTTCAGCATTTTTTTCAACATTAAGAAAACTTTTAAAACGCAGCATCATGTTTTGAGCGCGTTCATAACACTGCTCTAAGCCACGCGCACGTTCAGCCGCTATTTTTAATACGGCAATTAAATCATCTAATGTTGTAGTAATATTTTCTAAGGATTTTTTTACCGCTGGTTTGTTCTGCACTTTAAGCCAGGTTTCACGTAAGCCGGCTTCACCTAATGCTAATCTGAAATCACGCGCTGCTTTTTCCAGGGCTTCTGCATAATCTCGCAACTCAACCATATCGGATGCGTCATTGACCTGCTCGGCAATGGTATCACGCACCAGAGAGATAAGCTGGCGACAGCTAATGGTATCGCCAAAAAAACGGGCGGCAACATCGTAGAGCTGATGCGCTTCATCAATAACAAATGCATCGGCATTGGGTAGCAACTCAGCAAAACCTTCGTTTTTTAAAGTCATATCGGCCAGTAATAAATGATGATTAATCACCACCACATCGGCTGCCTGCGCTTTTTTACGTGCGTTCACCACAAAACATTTTTCCCATGAATCGCATTCACTGCCTAAACAGTTATCAGCAGTTGAGGTTACCATCGGCCAGACAAAAGAATCTTCTGCTGTGCTGGTTAATTCTGCAATATCACCTGAGCTGGTTAGCTTTGACCACTCATCAACCTCGGTGAGCAAACTGCGTGTTTCACGATTAATAAAACCCAGATGGGGCGCCAGCTTAAGCCGGTGCAAACAAAGATAATTACTGCGACCTTTTAACAGGGCAGATGTTGACTGTACCGATAAGGCTTTTTTAACACGGGGCAAATCAGTATGAAACAACTGATCCTGTAGATGCCGTGTACCTGTCGAGATGATGATTTTTTTGCCTGACAATAAGGCTGGCACCAGATAGGCAAATGTTTTTCCTATGCCGGTACCGGCTTCTGCGGCAAGTGTATTTCCCGATGCGATGGTTTCATCAATCGCATCACACAAAGCCAGTTGATTATCACGAACCTGATAACCGGGAATTTGTTTGCAGAATGGCCCGCACAGACCAAGGTGATCAGATGCACATTTCATATTCTAGAAGGCTTTTAAAGATTCAAGTTTCTGGTTGGCACGATGGTAAGATTCTTCATCATGTAAAACCTTGCTTGCCTCTCGTATAAATGACCAGTTTAGCAACTGTAACCCAGGGTCTGAAAAGGCAAAACTATTACTGCGTTTGGCCATCTGTACTGAACGCTCATGGGAATTCATCTGCAATGCCAACCAGGACAAACGACTCCATGCTGGAGCATATTGCGGCTTAATGCGTAATATGCGCTCAATCTTGTCTGTAGCCGCATCAAAGTCCTGATTTATTATCAGTATATCGACTTCATCTAACAAACTATTTATTACTCCATTGTCAGTGGAGGCACCTGTTTGCCAGGCATCGTATTTATAATTGCCTGGCTGGTCAACAACATTGTCCGTTACAACCTTTTCTGTTGAAGCACACGAAGCCAGCAACAGAAATAAAAACAGGCTGGATAATAGTCGATACAAAGCGTAAAACTCCGAGGTTAATTGTAATATAAAGTGTTGCATAAGTATTCGCAGTGTGTACTTTTGAAACACGCCGTAAATATATCCCTATAGGCTTGACGGTAGCATCCATGCTACCGACAGTTTAAAAAGCACACACTGCGAATACTTATGCAATGATTAATA
>CAYQXD010000209.1:0-2116 GCA_964421315.1 uncultured Thiotrichaceae bacterium
TGTTCTTTGCCGTCAACATTGACATAATCTTGAGTGTAGACCATAAGTTTGCCATTTGCTGGAAGCGCCTCAACAGCATTTTTAATTAAGTTGGTATAAATCTGTTTGAGGGCATTGGTGTTACTTTGCAGGGCGGTAATACGTTCATCAAGATCAAGTGAAATCTTGATTTTTTTGCTGGCGAAGAGTGAGGACTGGAAAACCTTGCTAAGGTCGGTGATGATGGCGTTAATGTCTATCGCTGAGGTTTCACTGGTTGGTGTTTCGGTTTCGCTGAGGCTGTTTAGAATCTGGCTAATGCGCTCAATTTCAGCTTTGATGGTTTGAACATCTTCCTGTGCGGGTTTGTCCTTTTCCAGTTTGTAACTGAGAATGCCAAGGTAGTTGTTCATTATGCTCAGTGGGTTTCGTGCTTCATGTAATACTTCACGAATTTTGTGTTCCAGCTTAGAAGCTTTATCATTAAATCCAGCAGGTGATTTGCCGCCAAACTTGCTGGCGCTGATGGTGTGAGCGACTTCATTAACAAATCGCATTAACAATGGTAGTTGTTTCCACAGTGCTTCATATTGTAATTTATCCACGCCCAGAATCAGCGTACCAATAGCGGTATTGTTCATCATCATCGGCAGGCAGATTATGCCTGCCTGACCGGTTAGTCCGATTAACTGCCGGTCGATGATGGAGAGTTTACTTGCATTGTTGCCTGGCGGGGCTTCGTCGAATGAATGCTCGGCCTGTTTGTTTAGCAGAGCATCGGTCACCAGGCTACGACCGGCAGTTAGCGGAATGGATATATCGGTGAGTTGCGGTGGTTGCCTGTCTGAGGCGACGGCATTAACACGATCGTTTGCGGCATCATATAAAAACAGAATACATTGGCTAACGCCAAAAAGAATGCCGACATGCTGGGAGAGTATATGTAATAAGGCTTTGCTGTCTTTGTTTTGAGCGCCACTGCGAGACAGATGCTGGTGAATGCCATCGAGCAGCGCAATATTTCTTACCTGCTCAGCGAGCTGTATCTGTTTAAATTCGTCACTGGCGGTTTGTTGTTTGGCGGTTTCGCCGTCCATGCCATCGACGGCAAGAATGATCTCCAATGAGCTGGCGGCCGTTTTGACCTGTTCCTGTGATTTTTCCAGTATTTCAAGTAATAGCGGTTTCTTTAAAGCCAGTAGTTGTTCTGCGCTATCAAATACCTGCTGGTCTTCTTCTTTAAAGTAACTGCAGGTCAACATATTGGCCAGGTTGATGATTTTTACCAGCGGGTGTGCGTCAAGAATGTGCTCGGCCTTCTCATGGTGGTACAAAACAGCATCATAGATAAAACTGTTTGCGCCATGTTTTTTCAATAATTCGGCGCCTACCTGTAGATGGGTGGTATCGAACTCATCCTGTTCCAGAGCGTGAAAGTTTTCGTCTTCGCTTAACTGCGCAAAAGTGGCTGTGTATTTGTCAGGGTAAGCGGTTTCCAGTACCAATTGACCTATGTTGTGTATTAAACCTGTGGTGTAGGCCTCATCAGGACTGCTGTAGTTGCAGTGTTTTGCAATGGATCGGGCAACACAGGCGCAATACAGTGAGTGCTGCCAATGTTGTTTGAGAAATTCAGTGCGTTCAAGGCTGGTACGTGAAAAAAATTGTTGTACTGCTGCGGTAACTGCAATGCTTTTTATGGTGTTGATACCGAGTTGTTGCAGTGCCAACTCGGCAGATTGTTCTGTATAACGTTCAATATTTGCCTGCGCCCCTGCATTGTCGTTATTTTTAAGGTATGTTTGGTGGTGGCATTGGGAATAAACACGCGTATATAAACCGGCATCCTGACGCAGAATAGCAGCCAGATTGCTGAAAGACAGGCTTTCATCGTGGCAAATATGGAGCAATTGAAGCAGAACGTGCGGCAAACTTGGCAGTTTGTCCACATCCACTTTTTGCAAAATTTGTCTGGCTTTTTGGGTCATTATTACTATGGTTTAATTATTCGGCTTATAACATTTTAATAGCTTCAATTCAGGTCATACGTGCATAAACAGTTTTGCTTTTACTGGCATTCTATTTTTAATATTCAATTAGCAGCTAAAAAGAATCGAGAATGTAGCGCATGCATGCA
>CAYQXD010000209.1:2216-4362 GCA_964421315.1 uncultured Thiotrichaceae bacterium
GCATGCATGCAGGTCATTGGTCATGCAATAATCATGCAAATAATAATTTAACCATTGTTTTCAATTGGTTATAAAAAATTGAGTTATTGATAAGTCAAAAAGTGTAAAGAATTCCAACACAAAAACGGCCTACGCCTTCTTTTCCGCAGTTATGCAAAAAATAATTTAGTTATTATATTCATAATCTTAGGTTAATTGGTGTTATGTATAAACCTAAAAGTGTAAAGAATACCAACATAAAAATGTCAACGGCTTATTCTTTGGGTCTTTTTGAGTTTTATCAGCTTAAAAAAAGGGGTGGTACTTGATAGGTGGTCTGGGAATTTACTTGCCAGATAGGCGTCAGGCCTGCGATGCCCTGTGCAAGCCCAAAAAATAAAAAACTACATGCTGTGAATCCGTGGCTGCCTGGGCAACGTTTAATCTATCCGCTCAAGTGTCAATTATCTTGACTACTCTGTAGGAAGACCAGCCGTTTTCCACTCAGGGTAACCATCTTCCATGCGCCGGGCGTTAATCCCTTTTTCTCGCAAACGTGCAACAGCATCAAATGCCAGTATACAGTGGGGACCTCGGCAGTAAGCGATAATTTCCCGATTTTTACCATCCAGATTGCCGAGCTTTTCCAGCCGTTGTTCTAATTCGTGTAGCGGAATATTGACAGCACCTGGCACGTGTCCGTGTTGAAGGTGAAGGCTGGCGTTTTGTTGCCTTTGTCAGACTGATGCCACTGTTCCCGTTTAACCTGCTTAATTACGCACTTGGTTTAACGAAGATTCGGTTCATGCAATACCTGATTGCGACCAGTGTATTCATGCTACCGGGTGCTATTGCTTATACTTATCTTGGTTATGCAGGACGAGAAGCTATCGGCGGTGGTGAGGGGTTGATCCAGAAGGTACTGATTGCATTTGCATTGCTTGCCGTGGTGGCTTTCCTGCCGCGTATCATCGGTAACATCCGCCGCGGACCAACGATTGATATAGCTGAACTTAAAAGACGTATTGATAACAACGATGCTTTGGTTCTTGACGTGCGCACGGCTGAAGACTTTGCTGGTGAACAGGGGCGTATTGATTCAGCAGTCAATATTGCCGTCGAAGAATTATCAGATCGTATGAATGAATTAACTGAATACATCGAGCGTCCGATTGCGATTGTATGCAGGACGGATAAACGTTCTGCAAAAGCAGCTTTATTGCTTACCGAACAAGGATTCCACGATATACGTGTGGTGCGTGGTGGAATGACAAAGTGGATAGAAGCGAACTTACCTGTTGTTCACTCATGCTCTGATGTCAACGGCAGATAATCTGTCGGGAGGGTGTTATGAACAAAGACAAACTCTTTGCTGATATTTATGTACGCCTTCATCAGGACAGCTTGTTCGACGACAAGGGTAGGGTTTAGAAGGAGCTTCGTGCTTCAAGCGGCGTGTATTCAATTCACTGAATGCTGATAAGGGGCTTGTGTTTTAATGAGTAAAAATGAAAAGGTGTTTTTGTGAGAGAAGAAAACTTATCTTTACGTGCAAAATACAATGTCACAGCCATGTTTTATGACATATTGGATTATCCATGGGAGCGTATTTACAGAGAATGGCGGTCATGTTTATTAGGTGATTTGCGTGGAAAGGTACTGGAAGCAGGGGTAGGTACAGGAAGAAATTTCCAATACTATCATGAGAGCATTGAATTAACAGGCGTCGATCTAAGTGATGTCATGTTGAGAAAAGCCGCAAAGAAGGCAAAGAAAGCTAATTGTAAAATAGAACTTCTACATGACGATGCCAGCGTTATGCGTCTGGTCGAATCGAATAAATATGACTGGATAATATCCACCTTCCTTTGTTGCGTCATGCCAGATGAGCTTCAACCTATGGCATTGGAGCAGTTTGGCCGCGTTCTGAAACCGGGTGGAAAATTCAGATTGCTTGAAATGGTTTATTCAAAAAACAGGAAAATAAGAAGACGTCAGGATTTTTTCGCTTCTTTTGTTGAAAAAGTCTATGGTGCCAGGTTTGACAGAAAAACAGTTCAATATATTGAAGAATCGAGTGAACTTGAAATTACCAGTAAACGTTTTTTAAAAGATGATGTTTATCTACTTATTGAGGGTGTTAATAAAGGGCATCTCTAATAATCTC
>CAYQXD010000210.1:0-4197 GCA_964421315.1 uncultured Thiotrichaceae bacterium
CTTCGCGGACTAATGTTTTAAAAGCTTTTGACTGTCTGTTAAGTGTCGAAATCAGTCCTTCAAGGTTTAATCTTTCTTCTTATTTATTTACTGCCCTTGCTCAAGTATCCACCGAATTGCACGATGGGTGAGTTGATGGGCAGAAGATACGTCCAGTTTCTTTTTGATGTGTGCCTGATGGGTTTCAATCGTTTTGACGCTTAAGTTTAGCTGTTTCGCCATTTTGGTGGGCGCAATACCCTGACCGATCATCTCAAATACCTGCAGTTCCCGGTTCGATAACGAATTGATTCCCTGTTTATCATCGTTGCCGCTGACCATGTTGTTCAGTATTCTCTCGGTCATATGCTCACTTATATAGACTTTACCTTTGAGCACTCGACGAATAGCCAGAATGATTTTTTCCTGTGCCTCCTGCTTGTTGATGTAACCTCGTGCACCTGCTGCCAGAACACGTTCAGCGTATAGTGATTCATCATGCATGGAAGCGACCAGCATCAAAATTTCGCTATTACGTGCCTTGATATGTTCGATCAAGTCCAGGCCGCTACCTCCTGCCAGTGACAGGTCGATAATAGCTAGATCAGGTGTGATTGAGTCCAGTAGTTGTAAAGCCGAGGCCATATCGCCTGCTTCGCCACAGACGTTAAGGTCGGGCGCATCACCAATCAGCTGGGCAAATCCAGCACGAACCAGTGGATGGTCATCGACGATCAGAATATTGGACATTTACACCTTATCCTTATGATTGAGAAGAGTCATGGTTGACAGGAAATCGGCAGCATACCTTTGTGCCGTGATCGCCATCGGGGTTAATGGTTATTTCACCATCAAACAGACCGCAGCGATGTTTCATAATATTTAAACCCAGGCCCGATGAGTCCTCAAGATCCAGTGGTATGCCGATGCCATTATCTATAATTTTCAGTACGCCATGATCCTGCTCTATTTCCAGTGAAACTTCAATCTGACTTGCGTTTGCATGTTTAACTGCATTGTTCAGGGATTCCTGCACAATGCGATACAGATGAGTGGCGGTAGCATCATCGAACGGCAAGATAACATTATCTATCTGGAGCTTTATCGGTATATGACTTTGCTGTTCGATATTTTCTGTTATTGCCTGTAAGGCTATCATAAATCCATCTGCGTAGATCTGCACTGGCATCAGTCCACGCGATAGTGCGCGTAGCTGACTCAGGGCTTCATGTAATCCACTGGCCAGTTGACTGGCCAGTTCATGTTCCGGTTTGCTTGCCTTGTTTAACAGGCTTTGTGCCAGCATGCTTAAGCCGGTGAGCTGCTGACCAAGACCATCATGCAATTCTTCACCAATGCGTTGCTGTTCACGAGCCGGTATCGCCAGCAATTCACTTTGTAGTTTTTGCTGGGCACTAAGATCCATAATCACACCGGCAAACAGATGTGTGTTTTTTAACTGGATTTCTCCCACGGAAATATACATGGGAAACTGGCTTCCGTCTTTGCGCTGACCTAATATTTGCCGTCTTGTACCCATAACTTTTTTGATGCCAGTCTTCAGGTAGTTTTTAACATAGTCGCCATGTTTTTCTCGATGTACTGAGGGCATCAGCAGATTAATGCTTTTGCCCAGCAGGTCATTTTCAGTATAACCAAACAGGGTTTCTGCGGCGGGGTTTGTGAACTGGATAATTCCGTTAGCATCAATCAGAAAAATTGCCTCATGCGCCGTTTTGACCAGGGTGTGAAAAATTTCAGTCTGTTGTTCAATTTTTTGTGTTAACGGCTGAGTGAAACGGAAATAGATAATACTGGCAAGTATCATTACCAGCAAAGTAATGATGATTGTTATGCCAGCGATATAGATAAGTGGCGCATTGATTATATTGAGGTTGACCTGCTCAATCACTCTGTTATCAATGAGTTTGACTAAACCAAAATATAAAGCGGTGATAGATAGTGTTGCCACCAGCAATGTCGCGCTAACCATAAGAATGATATGCCGTAAAAATTTTTGTAGTTTTTTCACAGGGCTATATTATCAGAGCTGCCTTGAACAGTCCTTTAGTGTTAGTGCAAATATCCCTATATGGGTATCAGGGAATCCCTGATAGTCTGACCGTAATTTACCGGTCATGCTATCGACCACTAAAACCTGGAGAGGATTTTATGGCTATACAGTTACAAAAAACAGTGACCGAGAACGCTGTTGTTCCGGTAACCAGCGGCGTGAGTGGCGGTGTGGGTTATGCTCAGCCATCGTTAGAAGTTTTATCATGTTACACCTGTAGTATAAGAGGTGGCTGTTTAATAGAGCAGTTGACCATCGCTCATGATCACTCATATCAGCTAGTGAAAAACAGAAAGGTTCTGTCAAAGGGCAAATATATATTTCGTGGTGGAGATGATACAAAAGCAATATATGTTGTTAGCAGAGGTTCGGTCAAGTCTTATATATTGATGGAAGACGGCGAAGAACAGGTGCTGAATTTTTATCTGCCCGGTGATGTGTTTGGACTGGATGCAATGGGCAGTAATTGCCATATTTCTTCGACCATTGCACTGGAGAACACAACAATTTGCAAGTTACCCTTGTCCGGGTTGCATAATCGTGTGTTAGGGCAGGGGTTCCTTAATATGATTTCAGATAGCATGTTGCGTGACCATAATCTGATGCTGATGTTGGCAAGCAAAGATGCTGATGGCCGCCTGGCCAGTTTTTTAGTGGATTTGTTTAAGCGCACTGGAAAACATGGGTATCCTGCCGATACTATTAAATTGACCATGACACGACAGGATGTCGCTAATTATCTAGGGCTGGCGATAGAAACTGTTAGCCGTACACTTAGACGGTTTCAGGACAGTGGCGTGCTGGAAGTGACTCAACGTAAAGTTAAGGTTTATGATTTCAACTGCCTGCTGGCAATTGCCGGTACGCAGGTTGTTTGCTGACTTTGATACACTGCATTAGTAGGTTAATTGATGTATATCATAACTTTATATTTAATAAGATATAAAGTCTAAGTTGACTTCATAATTTCACCTTTTATGCAGGGTTTAGTCTGCTAAAAATCAGGACGCATTCGATGCATGTCATTGCAGCAGATGTTGGTGGTACCAAAACACGATTGGTATTCACCGATGCTGAACATCCGCGTAATATTTTATACGAAGCACGTTATATGAGCGGCGAATTCGATGGTTTCGAGTCGATGCTACATACCTTTCTAAAAGACATCGGGTCAGTAGGTGCCATAACAGATGTTACCAGGGCAGATGTTAGCAGTGTAGGTGCTTTAACATTGGCTTTGCCTGGTCTGGTCAGTGATTCATCAGCGCGTTTAACCAATCTCCCCTGGGTTATCGAAAAACAGTCATTGCAGGACACTTTTGGTATCAAAAATATCGTCTTTATGAATGACTTTCAGGCTTCTGCAGTTGGTGCGGGCCTGTTGTTGGAGGAAGACAGAATTATATTAAACGCTGGTGTTTTACGCTTAAGGAACGATTTTGATGGTTTAACTGGGAGCGTAACACCAAATACAACACGAGTTGCTGTTGGTGCTGGCACCGGGCTGGGTGTGGCCTGGATTGATGATGTTCCTGGCGATGAAAACACGTCGCACAGCCATGACTCAGAGGGTGGGCATATTGATTTTGCCCCTGTTAATGATGTTCAGATAGAACTGCTGAAGTTTTTACAGCAGCGTTTTGCTCACGTATCCTATGAACGAATTTTATCTGGCGATGGCCTGGTGTCACTGTATCAGTTTTGTGCGGCTAATCAAGGTGGTGGCGATGCTCATTGTTTAGATACGCATAGTGATAGCATCAGCGCACAATGGGTTAATAATCAATCGAAAAATAATGAAGCTGCTGACAGGGCATTATCTCTCTTTGTGCAGATTTATGGTGCATATATCGGCAATATTGCTGTTTTGTTCAAGCCTTATGGTGGTGTCTTTATTACCGGCGGCATTGCTGCAAAAATGGTAAATAGAATGCAATCAGAAGAATTTATCAATGCTTATTTTAATAAGGGTAGAATGCGAGAACTGGTCGAACAGATTTCTGTCTATCTTGTCACCAATGAGCGCGTTGGAGTGCTTGGAGCTATGTCAGAAGCCTTAAAATACTGCAATATGGAAATGCAACATGGAAATGCAACACAAACTATTACAGCATAAATCACAGCAGCATAAATCACAGCAGCAT
>CAYQXD010000211.1:0-4187 GCA_964421315.1 uncultured Thiotrichaceae bacterium
TCTGCCTGTTGTAAGACGTTCCTTACGGTCGTCATGGTATTCATTCGTAATCGGTAATGAGTGCTGGTCCACGGCCCGTCTAAGTCAAAGGCCACGCCATTACTGCATGTGACTCAACTGCGTAGCGTCTTACCTTGAGGAGAGGTAATTACATCCCCTGAAGGTAAGGCGTTGCGCAGCCTTTACATATAGCAATCATCAATTAAAAACTTATCACTTACGCTTTAAACTTCCTGTTTGCGCCTTGAGAGGCGGCGTTTTACGGTGTATGCAATAAATTGCTTGTCAGTAGGTCATAATATGGGTATAGTATGGGTACTATCACCCCACGCAGGAATTTAGTATGGCATCAAACCCTTTAAAGATTAGATTCGACTCAGACAACCTGGAGGCGTTAGAGCTTGAGTTAGCCAGGACAAAGAGACCCATTACCAATATTGTTAATCAAGCCGTCAGAGCGAGATATACAGATATTAGTGCTAATACTTTATTGGGAGCGCTGTCTTTGCCGGGTATTATCAGGTTAGAAAGCGCAACAGCAGCCGCTGCTGATATTGAACATGTTTGCGCCCTTCTCAGCCGTAGTCAGCTGAGGCGCATTGTTTTTGCAGCTAAAGACGATCGTTTAAACGACCGCTGCATGGTCGCTTATTTTGAAATGGATGAAGTAATTATATTGGCTGACCAAACGACGATCAATCATGCTCGCAGACCAAGAGAAAGGGAAGTTCAGGAATTATTCATCCGTTGGGATGAGCTAAACTTATCCAATATTACTTATTTTGTTCCAGAGATCGCGCCTGATACATCAGGCAAATCTATTGATGAAGCATGGCGAATGTTGTGTAAGTTACCCGTTAAGACCTTTGATTTATCGTCTTATCTTTTATTGCTTTCACCGCCACCTGGAATAGAGGAATAATATTATGGGTATAACTGAACATGGCAAGCTATTTGACGCTCTTATTTTAGAGACATCCTTTAATAAGAAAAACAATAACAATAATCAGGACAAGAATTAGTCATGAAAAAAAAAGATAATTTTTTAATAGTTGGTGGTGGTGGCAGAGAAAGTGCTTTTGCTTTAAAGCTTTTTGCAGACACCATACTTTATGCTTTTATTAGCCATAAAAATCCAACTATTATAGAGTGTGTTGAAAAATCAGGTGGCAGGTATGCTGTTGGTAACGTAAATGATCCGCATCTCGTTGCTCAGTTTGCATCGGAGAACATGATAGATTACGCCTTTGTCAGTGCTGATGATCCTCTGGCAAATGGTGTGGTTGATGAAATGCTTAAACGAAACATTAAAGCCGTTGGCGGCACTAAAGCAGCAACCAAAATAGAGTGGGACAAAATATATTCTATTGATATGATGAAAAAAGTTTGTCCAGGGTTTACGCCTTACTACCAAGTCATAGATAACAAAGAACAATTACCTTTTGTTATCCAAAAGTTTAAAGAAAAAAATATACAGGTCGTCGTTAAGCCACAAGGTCTAACAGGCGGAAAAGGCGTTAAGGTTATGCCTGAGCATTTAAAAACCTATGAAGACTGCAAGGACTATGCTTTAGAGCTTCTGGAAAAACACCCCGATGAGAAAGTTCTGTTAGTTGAAAAGTTAATAGGTATTGAATTTACCATCATGGGCATTACCGATGGTGAAAACCTGGTTCTTTCTCCTGCAAGTTATGATTATCCTTATCGCTTTGAAAATGACCTGGGTGCTGGCACTGGCGGTATGGGCTGCTTCACTAACAGTGAGAAAAAGCTACCTTTCATGAATGATAAAGATTTACAGGATTGCAAGGTAATTATGCAAAAGATTATTGACGAAATGAGAAACGAGGGTTTATCTTTTAGTGGCGTACTAAATGGAGGCTTCTTTAAAACCAGGCAAGGTATTCAATTTATGGAGTTTAATGGTCGATTTGGAGATCCTGAAGGATTAAACATCTTAACCATTTTAAAAAGCTCTTTCGCAGATGTTATAAGGAGTATGTGGCATAAAACTTTATCTGAAGACAAGGTGAGATTTATCAATAAAGCCTCGGTGATTAAATATCTTGTAGCCAGGGAATATCCCCAGGAAAGCAATGAAGCAACCCTGTTCAACATGGACGAAAAAGCCATCAATGAGATGAATGTTAATATATTTTTCGCCGCTTCCATTAAAATGCCAGATGGTCAATATCAGACATTGAAAAAATCAAGAGTTATTGCTTTTGGTGCTGTTGCAGAAAAAATAGAAGATGCTGGAAACCTCATTAATGAAGCCATAGAAAAGTTTGTTCATGCCGATTTAGAATATAGAAAAGATATAGGCTCAAAGGAAAACCTGAAAAAACTTTTGAGTTATGATTTTTGTTAACAGAACCCACTGGGCATGTGAATAATATAACCTGGCACAACCTAAATTTAAGATATTAGATATACACTAAACGAGGCGACAACTATCCTGACACAGGGGGCATAAACCGCGAAGAAATTCACCAGCGGATACAGCAGGAAAAAGCTCTCAGCGAATAAAAACTGCAAATTCTGTGTTGTTTGTCTTGTTTTATTTAATTCAAAGAGATTTATTGTTATTGAAGCGGTGGTTATGTGGTCAACAGTGACGTGTCCTGTGTGCAAGTGGTTGGCCGGTGGTGGTGGATGTTTGTTATCCTCCACGAGC
The DNA here is from genome assembly GCA_964421315.1 of uncultured Thiotrichaceae bacterium. Lineage (GTDB taxonomy): Bacteria > Pseudomonadota > Gammaproteobacteria > SZUA-229 > SZUA-229. Next base: position 2,678 of record CAYQXD010000211.1, read on the forward strand.
GGTCAATGGCTTGTGCCCGGGACGGTAACAGAACGCCCGTTGTCCAGCATATCCACGGCTTGTTCTGGTCTGATAGAAAATGGTTTATTCTTTGGATAACTGAGACAAAACCCCGTAGTTTGTCTCATTGATGATTTTCCCCCGTTTTTCCACTTCTCGCCTTTTTTCAGTTTTCTATAAGATCGATTTAACCTACCAATAAAGCCTTATTTCTTCCCCCTGGTTTCTTTGCCAGCACCGGCTCCGGATTGGCTGCAGGGACGCTGGCCAGCGGAACCCGGTTTAATTAATTGCGGGTGAAAGGTGACAAAATAACCAATAAACGATTTTTTGACTCACCGATGCGCGTTTTTTGCTAGAATTAAGGCCATGGAAAATAACGCCGATTTAGCCAGAATTAACGCCCTTGCCCCACCCTCTGAGAAGGCGCACCAGTCCTTAACCATCGACTGGGACTATTACCTGACTCGTCGCCGTGCCTTGTTAGTTGAAGAAGCCGCCCTGCCCCCGTATTTACTCAAGCCCGAAATCACCACCCTGCTCGATGCCACCAAGAACGACATCCATCATTTTTTAATCAACACCCTGTGGCACACCGGTGGTCGCATCAGCGAAGTGTTGAGCCTCACCCCCGCGCATTTTTATTTTGACGGTAAACATCCTGAAATTATTTTGCCAACCTTAAAACAAAAACGGGGACGGCCAAAGGCAGGAAAAATCAAACAACGACTACTACCCGTCTATGACGGTGACTACATCGAGGAGAGCTTGCGTTACCTGGCTACTCACCGGCGCGGGAAACATGAACCGTTGTTTGATGTTTCACGCGCCACGGCTGATCGTTGGTTAAAGGCGGCGGCGGAGTCGTTAAAAGACCAGGGCAGCCCGTTGAGTATTGAGTTGAGCTGTCATGTGTTGCGCCATTCGTTTGCGGTGAACTGTGTGTTGCACTGCGTGGACGTGCCGGTGTTGCAGCAGTGGCTGGGGCATAAAGACCGGCGAAGCACGGAAATCTATACAAAAGTGTTAAATGCGGAGACTGCGCACATGATGACGCGGGTGGTCTTTACTTAATGCTGCTGGTACTTTTGGAGGTGTTTCACACACAACCACAGTCGGTGTTTTCAAATTAGACCATATCGGGGGATAGGCAAAAATAGCCATCATAGTTATGACTACTTTCTCAGACTCGTCATTTTCGAGGGTTCTTCCACAAGACCCCTGTTAGAGGGCTGTTTGTCGGAGAAGCCTTTCATTACTTATCAGATTTTTTGCGATTACAATCACGACAGAGCATTTGCCCGTTATCTAAATCTGTTTTTCCATCTTGTGACCAAGGAGTAATATGGTCAGCCTCCATTTGAGCAATTTCAAAGCGCTCCGTACAAGCGGGGCAGATACCTTTTTGACGTTCATATAGAGTTCGTTTTTGACTGTCTGTAAAAGCTCTTATACTCAAATGTTTTTCGTTTCTTGTGAGCAAATACTCATACACTCCTTTCTTTTTGGT
>CAYQXD010000212.1:0-4186 GCA_964421315.1 uncultured Thiotrichaceae bacterium
AAAACAGAAATATCTTTTTTTGCGCTTTTTTCGCGTCTTTTGCGTTCTTCGCGGAGCAGTGGCACATGGAAGTGCCGTTTACGAACCAAAGGATGGACTAATGTTTTTAAATGTCTGCTATGTGTCGAAGCCGGTCGCTAAAAATCTAGCACTGCCTGCCAGACAAGGTCTGAGCGAGTACACATAGAGGAGAAAAAAATGTTTCCCAGCGAATCTTTTGGACTTGAAATATTAGGCTGGATGACAATCGCTTTTATCTTTGTGGTTGGAACTTTTGCTCTTTTTCTTATTGCTGTTTATATTGCCGATGTTACCCAGACCAAACAGGCAATCAGACGAAACTACCCTGTTATCGGCCACCTTCGATATTACTTTGAACACGTTGGCACCTTCTTCCGTCAGTATTTTTTTACTATGGATAGAGAAGAGATGCCGTTTAATCGTGCGCAGCGTTCGTGGGTTTATCGTGCCGCCAAAGATATTGATACGACTATCGCTTTCGGCTCTACGCGTGATTTAAAACCCAGCGGCAGCATCCTGTTTGTTAATACCGCATTCCCTACCCTGGGCAAAGATGCGGTTAAATGTGCACCAATTGTCATTGGTAAACATTCTGCAAAAAACCCGTTTACCGCACATTCATTTTTTAATATCTCTGGCATGAGTTTTGGCGCAATCTCAAAACCGGCGGTTCTGGCTTTGTCTTATGGCGCAAAAAAAGCCAATGCCTGGATGAATACCGGCGAAGGGGGTTTGTCGCCATATCATCTACAGGGCGGTGCTGATATCGTATTTCAAATTGGCACAGCCAAATACGGTGTACGCGATAAAGACGGCAATTTATCCAATGAAAAACTACGTGAAATTGCTGCCCATAAAACCGTACGCATGTTTGAAATTAAAATGTCACAAGGCGCTAAACCCGGCAAAGGCGGCATACTGCCAGCAATAAAAGTTAATGATGAAATTTCAAAGATTCGCGGTATTCCCGCTTATCAGGATTCCATCAGCCCAAACCGGCATCCTGAGATAGAAGACAATGATGATTTGATTGATATGATTAATCATATTCGACAGGTCACCGGAAAACCGGTTGGCTTCAAAGCCGTCCTTGGCGACAAAACCTGGCTGTGTGAGTTTCTTAGCGCTGTAAACAAACGCGGCAAACAATTTGCACCGGATTTTATTACCATCGACAGCGCCGATGGAGGCACAGGTGCAGCACCTATGAGTTTGCTTGACTATGTCGGCATGCCCATCCACGAAAGCTTGCCGCTGGCTATTGATTCAATATGCAAAGCCGGACTTCACGATAGAATAAAAGTGATCGCCTCAGGGAAATTAATCAATCCTGCTGAAGTCGCCTGGGCACTGTGTGTAGGTGCTGACTTTATTACTTCTGCCCGTGGCTTCATGTTCTCACTTGGCTGCATACAGGCATTGCAGTGCCACCAGAACACCTGTCCAACCGGCATTACTACACACAATAAAAAACTGCAACGCGGTTTAGTTGCTGAACAAAAATCCACACGGGTCGCTAACTACATTAAAAACATGGCTTATGAAGTTGGATTGATTGCGCACTCCTGCGGGGTGCGCTCACCACGCGAATTTACCCGGCATCATGCTCGTATCGTTCAGGAAAATGGAAAGTCAGTTATGCTTGCAGATATTTATCCAGACATATGCGCGAATAATAGTACAACAAAAACGGAGCAGAAAAACCAGGCTGAACACTAATCCCGGACATGACTGAACTATTAGTAATTAACACCTGTCCACAAAGGTACTGAAGCCAACATCCAACATCATCTCATGGATTCACTATGGAAAAATACTATTCACTGGCCTGCAAAGCCCAATCATTGCTTAATACAACACGTACGATCGATTTTCTTGGACCACTGGCATTAAGAGTATATCTTGCACCCATTTTCATTCTCGCCGGATGGGGAAAACTTAAAGATCTTGAAAGTACTGCTTACTATTTTGGCGAATACCTCGGCCTGCCTTTCCCTGATCTTATGGCTGTTCTCGCTGGTAGCACTGAGTTTTTTGGCGGCATTGCTTTACTCATAGGAGTAGCAACGCGCTGGATCTCTATACCTCTGATGATAACCATGATTGTTGCAGCAGTGACCGCTCACTGGGTAAATGGCTGGCATGCGTTACCAGAAACCACACTAACCATGCCGTGGGAATGGCGCATGGATCTGATTGAAGGTGCTCAAGAAAGAAAAGAGGCAGCAAAAGCCATATTAAGTGAACATGGCAATATAAACTGGCTGACAGAAACAGGCAGCTTTACCATTTTAAAGAATGGTATCGAGTTTGCCGCCACCTACTTTATCATGCTGCTGGTTCTATTCTTCAATGGTGCCGGCAAAGCCAGCGCTGATTACTTTATCAACAAAAAATTTAATCAATGTAATTAAGATTTCCTATGGAACAAATGATAACAAAACAACAATACCCCGTATCCGGTGCCGGTCTCGGTTTACGTCGAGAAAAACTGGACGAGATGCTGACCAGTGATTTATCACCGGTCGACTTCATGGAAGTCGCCCCGGAAAACTGGATTCATGTCGGCGGAACATACGGCAAAAAGTTCAGGCAGTTCACCGAAAAATTCGACTTTCTCTGTCATGGTCTTTCATTATCTATTGGCGGCCCGTCACCTCTGGATGAAGAGCTGGTCAAAGACATCGGCCAGTTTATGCAAAACCATCAGGTCAAACATTATTCCGAACATTTAACGTATTGCTCGGATGATGGCCATCTCTACGATTTATTGCCAATTCCTTTTACTGAAGAAGCCGTGCATTACGTTGCGGCACGTATCCGCCGGGTACAGGATATTTTACAACAGGAAATATCCATGGAAAATGCCTCTTACTATACCCCTGCGCCGGGCAAAGAGATGGAGGAAATTGAATTTATCAATGCTGTATTAGACGAAGCTGACTGTGGATTATTGCTTGATGTAAACAACATTTATGTTAATTCAGTTAATCACCTTTATGATCCCATTGAATTTTTAAAACAGCTTCCTGCAGAACGTATTCGTTATGCGCATATCGCCGGGCATTACAATGAAGCTAGCGATTTAATTGTTGATACACATGGTGCTGACATCATTGACCCTGTGTGGGATATTTTGCATAAAGCCTATGAACATTTTGGTGTATTCCCAACATTGCTGGAGCGTGACTTTAATATTCCCTCTGTACCGGAACTGCTCAGTGAAGTTGAACAAATTGCTGACAGTCAAAAACAATGGCAACAACCACAGTCGGTCGCTGGACTAAAAACATAAACAAAATGACCATAGCCATGAATTTACCCGCGTTCAAAAAACGTCAGTACGAATTTACCGCACACATACGTAACCCGGAAAAAAACGCCAGACCTGAGGGCATCGAAGATCGCCGTATGGCTATTTATCGCGATCTGCTCTTCAACAATATAGAGGGTTTTATCGCAAGCGGTTTCCCCGTTATTCGTAAAATATACAACGATAAAAACTGGCACAAAATGATACGCGACTTTTTCGCCAACCATAAAAGCCACACGCCTTATTTTCTCGAAATTGCTCAGGAATTCATCGACTATCTGCAAAATGAAAGACAGCCACAGCCAGAAGACCCGGCAGGCTTAATCGAACTGGCACATTATGAATGGGTAGAACTGGCATTGCATATTTCAGATGAAAGCATCAACATGGACAACATCAATGCCAATGGTGATCTGCTTAAACAACACCCTGTATTCTCACCTGTCGCCTGGCCACTGGTTTATCAGTTTCCAGTGCATACCATGGGACCTGACAACCTGCTCGAAGAAGCACCCGAACAACCAACCTACCTGGTGGTTTACCGCAACAGAAACGATAAGGTACGTTTTCTGGTAATCAATCCCGTTACTGCGCGTTTAATTGGTCTATTACAGGAAAACGAATCCTATAGCGGACTGGATGCCATTGAGCATATAACAAAAGAAATGAATCACCCCAATCCTGATGTTGTGAAACGCGGCGGTAAGGCGGCGCTGGAAGAATTACAGCAGCATGGGATTATTCTTGGAACAAAAGTGCGGTAGCTCAGATTTACTTATCTAGCGAATGACTGAGTTCGGTCATTAGCAGACATTAAAAATTAAAAGCATTAGTCCGCGAAGAACGCAAAAG
>CAYQXD010000213.1:0-4126 GCA_964421315.1 uncultured Thiotrichaceae bacterium
TTGCGTGTTTCGCGGACCAAAAGATTTTGATTTTCAACGCCCGCTAATGACCGAAATCAGCCATTTTCTATATAAGTAAATCTGACACACTTTGTCAGGCTAAGTTTGAGCTACTGCAAAACTTTAGTGCCAATATTTAATCCTGCCTGGATGAGTTTATCCAATTACAGTGCCCTCCAGGTAACGTATAGGCAAATACACCTTATGCAAAAAACGCGTTATTTCAACCAGGTAACAAAAGACTTTACCATCGATCAGTACCTGCATCAGCTGGTCGGTTTTGATATTGAAGAAAATAGCTTATTGCGCCTTGCCTGTGAACAGGTGTGGGGTCTGCCTACAGAAGGTGCATTACCTAATGCTTTAGATGTTGCCTTGCTGTTAAGCGAATTGGGTAGTGATGACACCACGCTCATTGTTGCACTGTTAAGCAGTAGGCAATTAATCAAAATGGTTGATTTTGATATCCTGCAAAAAACCTATGGCGAGGATATTATCCGGCTGGTGAAAAGCGTCATTCAACTGCATGAATTTCACGGTGAGCAAGATGATGCTTCACCTGAGCAGGTTGAGCGCTTACGCCGCATGCTGTTATCAATGGTCGATGATGTTCGCGTGGTATTGATAAAGCTGGCATATCGTGTACAGCGATTAAGGCAGCTAAAACTGGCAGACTTTGTTGAGCAACAGGAGGTTGCCAGAGAAAGCCTGGAAATATTTGCCCCTATCGCCAATCGACTCGGTATCGGTCAATTAAAGTGGGAGCTGGAAGATTTAGCGTTTCGTTATCTTGAGCCGGATACCTATAAACAAATTGCAAACCACCTGCGAGAAAAGCGTGAAGAGCGTGAACAGTTTATTGCCGATATTGTTGATAAAATAAAACAGATTGCCAGCAGGGAAGATATTTCAGCGGAAATTTACGGTCGCCCTAAACACATCTATAGTATCTGGAAAAAAATGACAGAAAAACGCCGCAATTTTGATGAGCTGTTTGATGTTCGTGCGGTGCGTGTTGTATTAGATAATATTGCAGAATGTTATGTCGTGTTGGGTCTGGTACATGCGCAATGGCGGCATATCAATAAAGAATTTGATGACTACATTGCCAATCCGAAAGCAAATGGTTACCAGTCATTGCATACTGCGGTTTATGGCCCACGCGGTAAACCCGTTGAAATTCAAATCCGAACACAGCAAATGCATGAATTTGCAGAGCATGGTGTGGCGGCGCATTGGCGTTACAAAGAAATCGGTAGCACAACAAGTAACATGCAATCGGGTATTGAATCATTAAGAAAATTACTCAATTCATCACAGGCCAATGATGAAGAGCTCATGGAAAGTTTCCGCTCGGAAATGTTTCATGATCGTGTTTATGTGTTAACTCCGGAAGGGCGGGTTATTGACTTACCCGAAGGTGGCACGCCGCTGGATTTTGCCTACGCAGTACATACAGAAATCGGTCACCGTTGTCGCGGTGCAAAGGTTAATGGTCGCATTGTGCAGTTAACTTATCAGCTAAAAAATGGTGAACGTGTAGAAATATTAACATCCAAAGAAGCATTACCACGTCGGGACTGGATGATTTCACACCTGGGTTACATAAAAACCTCACGGGCAAAAAATAGAATTAGAGGCTGGTTTAGAAAACAGGATGAAGAAAAAAATGTTGCCGAAGGTAAAACCTTATATGAGCGTGAATTTAAACGTCACAGCATAAAGCCAGATCTTAAAAAAGTGGTGTTACACTTTAAACTGGGTTCGACCAATGAATTTTATAACCATTTGGGAAGAGGTGATATAAGTGTTGCACAAATGTCATCTATGTTGCATGAGTTTGATCAAAGTCAGACAAAGAGTGACGTTATTCCAGTACGCGCAGCGACACAATATAAAACAGAAAAAAAGTCCGGGAAAAAATCAGGAGCTGGTAGTGTCAATGTTTTAGGTGTCGGTAATTTATTAACCAGCATTGCCAACTGTTGTATGCCCGTACCGCATGATGAAATTGTCGGTTTTATCACCAGGGATAGAGGGGTCAGTGTGCATCGTAAAGACTGTAAAAACATCCTTCACCTGAAAGACATTGAGCCTGCTGCGTTGTGTGGAGTTGAATGGGGTGATAACGAGACGAAAAATTATCCGGTAAACATTCTTATTCAGGCAAATGACCGTCATGGTTTGTTAAGCGATATAACCAGAACGCTATCAGATGATAAAGTAAACGTCATTGCTGTTAATACCATGTCAAACAAAAAAGAACGAACTGCACGTATGGCAGTGACTATTGAAATTCGAGATTTACAACAGCTTACGCGAATCATGGATAGGATTTCTCAACTTGCTAATGTTCTTGAAGTTAGTCGTGGGGCAAGCAATAGTACAGGGATGTCGCGTTCACGAACCTAAGGATGGAGTTAATAGAGGTACCCTAAATATAGTTTGTCCGTGTAAAATGACAAATTAAAATAAAACACCCTGGGGAATTATAAGATGGTATTTAACCGATCTGTGCTGATGAAAGCACATGCACTTTTAGCAACCTTTATCCTGCCAGTTGCAATTATGTTTCTAGTAACAGGCGCTTTTTATACCTGGGGTGTAAAAGGAGGCTACGATACAACTGCTCATGAACTTTCTCTTGAAAAACCACTTCAGGCGAAGTTGTCAGAGCTTGTTGCTTTAGCAGAAAAAGAATTAATGAAAAGAAATCTCCCGGTACCAACCGGGCAGGCTGGAATAAAAAAAATCGGCAGTACTTTCAAACTGGAGTGGACGGGTTCAAATATGGATGTAATTTTAGAACCAACATCAAAGCCACTGGTGGCACAATTAAAAATAAAGCAGACCAGCTGGTATCGGCAATTCGTTCAATTGCATAAAGCAAAAGGCGGAACCCCATTCAAAGTTTATGCGACTGTTTTTGCAACCGTTTTGCTGTTGCTGCTTATCACAGGTTTTATTATGGCCTGGCAGGTTCAAAAAATACGTAGTATGGTTTTATTTTCAACAGCACTGGGAATAATGGCTTTTGTTGTAATGATTGTATCCAGTTAATCTTGCTACCGGAGGAATCCTCTATTAATTCACAGATGTTGTGCATAGTTAGCCAATCCTGTGCGATAAATCCTGCTGTATTAGAGCATTGTAATTATATGCATGTTATTAAAAGTTATGGGCAGTGATGGGGGATGTACAGTTTTTTATGTGGAAAATAATTAATCAGTGAAATGTTATAATAAAAAGTAACTGCTCAGCGTATTCTTTTCATAAATTACGCTGAGTAGTTACTAATAAAACTGTATTTTTAATGGGTAGTGTTTATGGAAACTGGTAGTTGCGCAGCAAGTGAGCCGTTTGCTTTACGTGTGCTTGGTGACAGTATGTTGCCGGAGTTTGTTGAGGGCGCGGTTATTATTATTGACCCTGCCGGAGCGATTCGTGATGGTTGTTATGTCATGGCTGAAGTTAAAAATGAGTATATTTTTCGCCAGTTACGTATTGTTGACGGCAAATATTATTTGCAACCGTTAAATGACTTGTATGATACGGTAGAGATTAGTGGGCAGGATGTGATTCAGGGTGTGATTACGCAGCAGGCAGGCAGGCGGCGTAAAGATCATAGGCACTATGGGAAAGGCAGTGAATAGTGAATAATTACCTGCATGTCACGCTCCGTCATTCCTGCATGCTTCTAGCAGGAGAAGTGGTGCATGGACGCACCGATAACGCACCTAAGGATGGAATCCATCTTGCAGGTAGATTCCCGCTAGAAGCATGCGGGAATGACGAGGTGGTTAATGGTTGGTGAATAGTGAGTAGTGAACAGTGAAATTATGTCATTGCGAATATGCACGCTAGAATGCTGCGTTTAGCGCGTAGTTTCCAACAACACCGCGCATAAAATGTTGGGGTTTGCGCCTCACCCCAACCTACAGGTTAGTGGTTTTTAACCTATTGAATTGAGTTTTTTTGGCCGCGTTTTCGGCACGCAAAAAAGCCGACAGGGGGTACCCCGCCGGCTTTAATATCAGCTATGATAGTACTTCTTAATACAGGTTTTGCCGTTTAGCTGCCAAAACCAAATTTATGAATTGCACCTACTGAAAGTACAGATGGGTCT
>CAYQXD010000214.1:0-4125 GCA_964421315.1 uncultured Thiotrichaceae bacterium
TAGATTTCCTGTTCTGCACTAACTATATTTACATGCATGGTCATTGCCATTTTAAAATGCTCTTAATGTTGTAACTACTCAGTTCACCCTGAGCAGTGTCACTCTATTGCTGTTATTCAGTGATATAACCACTTCGTAACTACCTGGAGTATTAGGTAAATAGTCTGTAGGTATTTAGTCTGTTAGGGGTTGGTGCTACAAGCTCTTCGCTTGCACCCCTAAACACCTACAGACTATCTACCTAAAAAATAGACTAAACCCAAAAAATCAATAACCTGCGTTCTTTTCACAAATTACGCTGAGTAGTTACACCACTTCTTATAAATTCTTTGCTTTTTCAACAGCTTCTTCAATGCCGCCAACCATATAGAAGGCCTGCTCTGGCAAATCATCATGTTCACCGGCAAGAATCGCTTTAAACGCCGCCAGGTTATCTTTTAATGATACATATTTACCCGGCGCACCAGTGAAAATTTCAGCCACAAAGAAAGGCTGTGACAGAAAGCGTTGTATCTTACGCGCACGAGATACAGCCTGTTTATCCTCATCCGATAATTCATCCATGCCCAGAATAGCAATAATATCTTTCAACTCTTTGTAGCGTTGCAATAAACCCTGTACACCGCGAGCAATTTCATAGTGATCAACACCGATTACCAGCGGATCGAGCATACGTGAGCTGGAATCTAACGGGTCAACAGCAGGGTAAATACCCAGTTCAGCTACCTGACGAGATAATACTAAAGTCGCATCAAGGTGGGCAAAGGTGGTAGCAGGAGACGGATCGGTCAAATCATCCGCTGGCACATAAACTGCCTGGAATGAAGTAATCGAACCCGTTTTAGTTGAAGTAATACGCTCCTGCAACACGCCCATTTCTTCCGCCAATGTTGGCTGATAACCTACGGCAGATGGCATACGTCCCAGCAGTGCTGACACTTCAGTGCCCGCCAGGGTATAACGGTAGATATTGTCAATAAACATCAATACGTCACGGCCTTCATCACGGAAATGTTCTGCCATGGTCAAACCGGTGAGGGCAACACGAAGGCGATTGCCCGGTGGCTCATTCATCTGACCATAGACCAGTGCCACTTTATCCAGTACGCCTCCTTCCTGCATTTCGTAGTAGAAATCGTTACCTTCGCGAGTACGTTCACCCACACCGGCGAATACAGAAAAACCGGAATGCTCTACCGCAATATTACGAATCAGTTCCATCAGGGTGACCGTTTTACCAACACCGGCACCACCGAACAAACCAATTTTACCACCTTTAGAAATGGGCATAACCAGATCAATCACTTTAATACCGGTTTCCAGAATTTCTGTTGTAGAAGATTGCTCTTCAAATTTTGGCGGTTTACGATGAATTGGCATGGTTTCTTCATGACCAATTTCACCCTGATTATCAATCGGGTTACCTAATACATCCATGATACGGCCTAATGTTTTCTGACCGACGGGAACACGAATGGCATCACCGGTATTGTTAACTTCCATACCACGACGTAAGCCTTCAGTTGGGCCCATGGCAATCGCTCGAACAACACCATCACCTAACTGTGCCTGAACTTCCATGGTTAAGTCGGTCTCGGGAAGTTTCAGTGCGTCATAAACTTTAGGAATGGAGTCCCGTGGAAATTCGACATCGATAACCGCGCCGATAATTTCTACTACGTTTCCGGTGCTCATGATTTTATCCTCTGTGATAATTTAGCAATTCTTAAATATTAATATTGTTTTGTCTGTGTGATCATTACAGGCAGATAGTAGGGTGGATAAGCAAAGCGCATCCACCATTTACAACCGCAAATAATGGTGGATGCGCTTTGCTTATCCACCCTACAAACCAGCGGCTACGAAACTGCCGATGCACCTGCCACAATCTCGGAAATTTCCTGAGTAATGGCTGACTGACGTGCTTTGTTATAAATGGTTTGTAATTCTTTAATGATGTCTGAGGCATTATCGGTTGCGCTTTTCATCGCAATCATGCGTGCTGACATTTCACAGGCGATATTTTCAACTACGGCCTTATAAACCTGAGACTCAATAAAACGCATCATTAATGCATCTACAATGGGTTTTGTATCGGGTTCATACATATAATCCCAGTGATGCTCAAGCTCGGCATCAATGTCACCGCCAACAGGGATCAGCTGCACAATGGTTGGCACCTGTGCCATAGTATTTTCAAACACATTACTGACCAGGAATAAACGGTCAATCCTGCCTTCATCATAGGCATCTAGCATCACTTTCACGGTGCCGATCAACTCTTCATTTGAAGGCTGGTCGCCCAGATTGGCTATCTGAGAAACAATGCTTCCACTAAAACGCGAAAAAAACGTTGCCGATTTTTTACCGATGGCGCATATATCAATTTCAACGCCTTTTTCCTGCCAGTCAGCCATTTCGTTTACTGCAGCTTTAAACATGTTGGTATTTAAACCACCACATAAACCACGATCTGTAGCGACTACAATATAACCAACACGTTTAACCTGTTCATGATCCTGTAGATAAGAATGTTTGTATTCACAATTCGCCTGCGCAAGATGGTTTAAAACATTACGCATTTGCTCTGCATAAGGGCGTGAGGCTCGCATACGTTGCTGTGCTTTACGCATTTTACTGGCCGCAACCATTTCCATTGCTTTGGTGATCTTTTGCGTATTTTGTATACTTTTGATCTTGGTGCGTATTTCTTTAGCGCCTGCCATAATTGTTTACCTAATTACGTGTTCAAATTACTAATTACTAATTATATGTACATAACTAATTACATGTGTAAATAATAGATTCGCAGTAACAGAACAAAGATATGACACAACTGCAGGTCTACGACTCGTAATTCGTAATTAATAACTAATAAACCCCATTCGCTTTAAAGCTATCTAAAGCTGACTTCATTTCTGCTGCAATGTCGTCATTGAAATCGCCTGATTCATTAATTTTGTCCATTAAATCAGCATGGTTGCTCTTCATGTCTGCAAGCATGGCTGATTCATAATCAACAATCTTTTTAACGTCCACTTCATCCAGGTAGCCCTCATTGGCCGCATATAAACTCAACGCCATTTCAGCAACAGACAGGGGTGAGTACTGCGCCTGTTTCATCAACTCGGTAACTCGCTGACCCCGTTCCAGCTGCGCACGTGTTATATCATCAAGGTCAGAGGCAAATTGAGCAAAGGCGGCCAATTCACGATATTGTGCTAGCGTCAGGCGCACACCACCACCTAATTTTTTGATGATTGTGGTTTGTGCCGCGCCACCTACACGTGATACCGACAGACCGGCATTAATCGCCGGGCGAATACCGGAGTTAAATAAATCCGTTTCCAGGAAGATCTGACCATCGGTAATTGAGATCACATTGGTTGGTACGAATGCAGAAACGTCGCCATCCTGTGTTTCAATAATCGGCAATGCGGTTAACGAACCAGTCTGGCCTTTCACTTCACCATTAGTAAACTTTTCTACATAGTCAGTATTTACCCGTGAGGCACGTTCTAACAAACGTGAATGCAAATAGAAAACATCACCTGGATAGGCTTCACGCCCCGGTGGACGACGTAATAACAATGAAACCTGACGATATGCCCAGGCCTGCTTGGTTAAGTCATCATAAATAATTAATGCATCCTGACCACGGTCACGGAAGTATTCACCCATGGTACAACCAGAATAGGGCGCAATATATTGCATGGCTGCAGATTCGGCCGCACTCGCTGCAACGACAATGGTATGTTCCATCGCACCATGTTCTTCCAGTTTACGAACAATATTAGCAACGGTTGATGCTTTTTGGCCGATGGCTACATAAATACATTTCACACCGGTATTAGCCTGGTTGATAATGGCATCAATCGCCACTGCTGTTTTACCTGTCTGACGGTCACCAATAATCAATTCACGCTGTCCACGGCCGATAGGCACCATAGCATCAATCGCTTTCAGGCCGGTTTGTACTGGCTGATCAACCGATTTGCGTTCAATCACACCGGGTGCAATTTTTTCAATCGGTGCGGTTAGTTTTGTATCAATCGGGCCTTTGCCATCAATTGGCATACCCAGCGCATCAACCACGCGACCTAACATCGCTTCACCAATGGGGAC
>CAYQXD010000215.1:0-4049 GCA_964421315.1 uncultured Thiotrichaceae bacterium
GTGCCAACATATCACGTAATTCACTACCGGTATCACTGCAATAGTCGCTGGCATGGTGCGGATGCAGGCCAGCAGTTGCGTAACATACCGATTCATACTGCTGCGTTAACAGTATGGCCTGCTCACTGTGCTGAATATTGGTGCCGGTAACAACCAATTGCACAATACCCGCCTGTAACGAACGTTCGACCACCCGCTCAGTGTCTTTTTTAAACGAACTACCGGTTAAATTAACGCCAATATCAATATATTTCTTCATATCAGTTATGATAACAGCCTGCTACATTAACCCCTAATTGAAGACAGATTCTAACTACTCAGCGTCATCATAAAAATAAACAAATTCACCACGAAGTACACGAAAACCACGAAGTTTTATAGTATATTGAGGAAAGTCACATCCGTATGCTGTGTTTAGTCTGTTTGAACATTAGCTATAATTTTTCTTCGTGATCTTCGTGTACTTCGTGGTAAAACATTTTTTAACAAACCACAAAAATTGAGATCGCTGAATACTTACGACAAATGATACCTACTAGCAAAACATCAATCGCTGTTGTCTGTTTTTCAAACTTGCGTCTGCAACAGGCGAAAGATTTTTGTCAGACAAACCAACTGCCACTATTGAAGAAAAAAAGTGATGACTATGCACTGCAACTTTTATTTTTTGATGACCTGATCGAATTGTTTGACCTACAGTTAAACACCACCATCTCTATTGATTTTGTTAAAGGTTCACTGGCACACCGCCAGCAATTTGGTGGCGGTCGTGGACAGGCAATCGCTAAAGCAGTGGGTTTAAAATCAGGTGTTACGCCCCGTATTCTGGATGTAACGGCAGGTCTTGCTGGTGACGCATTTGTGCTGGCCACACTCGGTTGTCCTGTCACTCTTATTGAACGTTCCAACATTCTATTCTGCCTGCTTGAAAATGCTTTTGATCGAGCATCACTGAATGAAAAGTTTCAACCTATATTAAAACAGGGCTTTAACATTATAAATCGTGATGCCAATAACTATATCACCGAACAGCTAAATACTGGCGACAATGCCCCTGATGTTATTTACATCGACCCGATGTACCCTGAGCGAAAAAAATCGGCTTTAGTCAAAAAAGACATGCAGATTTTACAGCGACTGCATGACAACGATGACGATGCATCTGAATTATTAAACAACGCTTTATTATTTGCTAAAAAACGGGTAGTCGTAAAACGCCCTGTTCATGCAGAAACGCTCAATAAAAAAGCGCCTAACACCTGTATAAAAAGCAAAAAAACAAGGTATGATATTTACACGATTGAAAAAATGTAGCGCAAATGATCTAGCAAATTGCCCGAAAACTATGCGCGAATTCTGGAAGTTAAACAAGTGTCTCGCTGGCAACACTAATCTCTAAAATTATTAAACTGCAACGGCAGATCAATATCCGAACCTTTAAGGTAAGCCATTACCGCCTGTAGATCATCACGTTTTTTACCCGTCACCCGCACCTGCTCACCCTGAATCGCAGCCTGTACTTTAAATTTCTGCTCTTTAATCATTTTGGTGATTTTTTTAGCATCTTCTTTATCAATGCCGTGTTTTACGGTAATGGTTTGATAAGCGCGCAAGCCTCTTTCATCCACTTTGCCACGATCCAGGCAACGATTATCAATGCCGCGTTTGGACAATTTATTTACCATAATGTCACGCATTTGTTTTAGTTGAAAATCACTGCCTGCTTCAAAATTCATTTCATATTCTTTTAAAGTGACTTTTGCATCACTGCCTTTAAAATCGAAACGATTTTTAATCTCACGATTCATTTGATCTACTGCATTGGTTAACTCATGACTGTCGACTTCAGCTACAATATCAAAAGATGGCATGTAAATTCTCCGTTAACTCATTAAAATAATAAATTCGAAAATCCAAAG
Organism: uncultured Thiotrichaceae bacterium; assembly: GCA_964421315.1. Taxonomy (GTDB): domain Bacteria; phylum Pseudomonadota; class Gammaproteobacteria; order SZUA-229; family SZUA-229. The sequence goes on from CAYQXD010000215.1 coordinate 1,920, forward strand.
GGGTGAGTATCAAGATGATACGAATAATAAAAACAATCGCAAAGTATATTACTATTTAAGGCTTTTAAACATGTCTAAATCAAACACCGTTAATTTAATCATCGCTTTGGGTGCATTCAATGCCTTTATTGCGGTCGCTGCAGGCGCGTTCGCCGCCCATGGTTTAAAAAACATATTAAGTATTGAATATATCAACACTTTCAAAACTGCTGCAGATTATCAAATGATGCACGGTGTTGGTTTAATACTTATTGGCTTATTAAACCGGCAAACCACAGACCGTTACAATATCGCTGCTGCTGGTTTTATGTTTATGGGCATTGTTTTATTTAGCGGCAGTCTGTACTTGCTAACGCTAACAGGTACTAAATGGCTGGGCATTATCACCCCGTTTGGCGGTTTATGCTTTTTAATCGCGTGGTTAATAATTGGCTTTAATTATTTAAGAAAAAGCTGATTAGTGCTGACGTTTTTTGTCCTGTATCGCAGAGCAAATGCCACGAAATATAGCAACTTCTCTTTGTGTAGCGCCAGCACGGCTGAACAAACCCTTTAAACGTCGCATTAATACCTCAGGATTATTTGTGCCAAAAAAATCCAGATGGTCTAATGCATCAAAAAAATGTTGGTACAACCCTTCTAGCTGAGCCGAACTAGCCAAATCATCCTGATAGTATTTATTGCCTTTAGTTTTTTTTGTTTTTTCAGTTACCAGGGCAAGTCGAAATTCATAACACACCACCTGCACAGCCGCGGCTAAATTTAGCGAGTTATAATCAGGGTTCGTTGGGATACACAAAAGTGCATTGCATTTTTCCATTTCTTCATTGCTTAATCCATTGCTCTCTCTGCCAAACACAATGGCAATATCACCTTGCTCAATGAATTCAAGCGATTTTTGCACACACTCCCGGGCAGCATAAACAGGCCATTCAATGGTTCGAAGCTGTGAACTGGCACCTGCCACCCAAACGCAACCAGCAATCGCCTCGCTTAAGCCATTAACCACCACCGCATTTTCCAGAATATCAACTGCACTGACAGAACGGCGAATGGCCTCGGATGAAGGATAGTCTTTTGGCTCAACCAGGTACAATCGAGACAAACCCATATTTTTCATGGCGCGCGCAGTCGCACCAATATTGCCTGGGTGCGAGGTATTTACCAGCACGATACGAATCTTTTTAAGAAGAGGTGAATTTGTCTGCTGTGTCATGGCGTGTATTCTGCTATGCTACGCGCCAAATTGACACCTTAATCCATTCTTTTTCATCAACAACGTTCTTTTACAAATATGCAACCAATGGTAAATATTGCAGTTCGCGCTGCGCGTGCTGCCGGCGACATTATTGTCCGCAACATGGATCGACTCGATCGCCTCAAAATTGTCACTAAACAAAATAATGATTTTGTCAGCAATGTGGATCACATGGCGGAAGAAATCATTATCGCCACCATAAAAGACGCCTACCCGGATCATGGCATCCTTGCTGAAGAAAGCGGAATCCAGTCGGAAAACTCAGAATTCCAGTGGATTATTGATCCACTCGATGGCACCACAAACTATTTGCACGGCTTTCCACAGTTTGCTGTTTCCATTGCACTAAAACACAAAAACCGTCTGCAGGTGGGTGTGATTTACGATCCACTATCACAGGAATTATTCACCGCATCACGCGGCAATGGCGCCATGCTCAATGATAAAAAAATTCGCGTCAGCAACCACAAAGGACTGGAAAACGCCTTACTGGGTACTGGTTTTCCCTATTATGACCAGAGTTATCTGGACACCTATCTGGCAACCATGAAAGAACTTATGCAGAAAACTGCAGGCATCAGACGACCAGGATCAGCCGCACTCGACCTTGCCTGGCTAGCTGCTGGCCGCATCGATGGTTTTTGGGAATTCAACCTGAAAGCCTGGGACATCGCTGCCGGCGCACTGATTATTAGAGAAGCCGGCGGCATTGTCAGCGATTTTGAAAACAAAGACGGTTATCTTGAAAGTGGCGACATTATTGCTGCAGCACCTAAGGTTTTTCCTGAGATGATAAAAATTATCAAGGAGAAAGTTGCTAACAGCAATTACCTGAAACGCTAGTTTTTACTAACTCAAATCAATCTTATAGT
>CAYQXD010000216.1:0-4039 GCA_964421315.1 uncultured Thiotrichaceae bacterium
AGCTTCTGCAACTGATCACTGACTGGTCTAAAGAACTGGGCTTTCAGCAGTTGGGCGTGTCGGATATCGACCTGAGCGAACACGATAAACACCTGAGCGACTGGATAGCTGCCGGATTTCATGGCGAAATGGACTACATGCAAAAACACGGTAGCAAACGCAGTCATCCTGAGCAGCTTGTTGACCATACCTGCCGGGTTATTTCTGTGCGTATGGATTACATGCCGCCTGACTGTGAACTGTCTGATACGGTACTGTCAAACCCGGAAATGGCTTATATCTCGCGTTATGCACTGGGTCGTGATTACCACAAAGTAATGCGTAAACGATTACAGAAGCTGGCCGACAAAATCAAAAGCTCCATTGGCGAATTCGGTTATCGCGCTTTTGTGGATAGCGCACCGGTGCTGGAAAAAGCCCTGGCTGAAAAATCCGGCTTAGGCTGGATGGGCAAACATACTAACTTAATCAACTCAAAAGCCGGTTCCTGGTTTTTTCTTGGTGAAATTTACACCGATTTACCTCTGCCCTTATCACAACCCGATACTAATAAGACGGATAACAACGGGACACCTGAAAACCATTGCGGCACCTGCACAACGTGTATCGACATCTGTCCGACAAAAGCGATTATCGCACCCTATAAAGTGGATGCCCGCCGTTGTATTTCCTATTTAACCATTGAATTACACGGCAGTATCCCGGTGGAATTTCGCAAAAACATCGGCAACCGTATTTATGGTTGTGATGATTGCCAATTATGCTGCCCATGGAATCGTTTTTCACAACCCACCCGCGAACACGACTTTTTTACCAGGCACCCACTGGATGCACCGGACTTAATCGACCTGTTTAACTGGTCTGAAGCAACGTTTTTGAAAAATACCGAGGGTTCGGCTATTCGCCGTATTGGCTATCTGCGCTGGTTAAGAAATATTGCCATTGCCCTTGGCAACGCGCCCACATCAGAAAAAGTCACTAAAGCACTGGAACAGCGAAAATCAGATACCACTAAGCCAGGCTTTGAGATGGTTGTTGAACATATTGACTGGGCGGTGAGACGACATAGTGAATAGTGAATAGTGAATAGTGAATAATTTTAAAACATAATGCCTATAGGCTATCGCGTAAGTTGGGGTGAGACACGAACCCCAGCCCTGGCTATACAAAGCAACGACACTATTCATTATTCCTCGTTCTCTTAGCTTCGCGTGGGAATGTGTACTGTGCTTGCCGTTAGCCCCTATACATTCCTTTGCCGGAGCGTGGAAGGTAACCTTTAGACTCTTGCTTATTTGCTATCTAAGTGCAACAATATAACAAGTAATTTCAAATTCTGAGTTTAAATATGTCTTATAAAAAAAGAGTTGTAAGTGATTCAATACACTATTTACTTAACAACTTCCCAGTGGTAGCAATACTTGGTGCTCGTCAGGTAGGAAAATCTACCCTGCTTCAACAAATTCTGCCAAATGCTGTTTTCTTCGATCTTGAACGCGATGCCGACTTTCAACGCATTAATGATGATCCTGCTCTGTTATTGCAGGAAGTGGGTCGCCCAGTCATATTTGATGAAGCACAGTTATCACCTGGTTTATTTCGTGCCTTGCGGGTAGCAATAGACAAACAACGTGATCAGAGCGGACAGTTTTTGTTAAGTGGTTCCAGCTCACCGCAATTGCTTAAACAGATCAGCGAAACCTTAGCAGGTCGAATTGCCATTGTTGAACTAGACCCCTTTAGCTGGCATGAAATTAAAGACAAGGGTATTGACAACAAATTCATCAATGCTTTGATTAACCCGGAACAAATGACAAGCTTGAAGCCTGGCGTAAACAAACAGGATTTACTTAGTTTATGTCTCTATGGAGGCTACCCTGAACCAGTACTAAAGTGCCAGGACAAAAAGTTTTTTCGCCTATGGATGGAAAACTATTTAAAAACCTATGTTGAACGAGATATTCGTGTTTTGTTTCCCCAGTTAAATATCAATGCTTATAAACGCTTCATCCAGATGCTTGCATTTTCTAGCGGAGATATTATTAACGCCTCAAAATTTGCCAGGTCTCTCGACGTTTCGCAACCAACAATCAAAAATTATCTTGAGATTATTGAAGGCACATTTTTATGGCGGCGAGTTCCCTCTTACCAAAAAAATGTCCGCAAACGTATTGTAAAAATGCCTAAGGGGCATATTCGAGATACAGGATTAATTAATTATTTTTTACGTTTGCAAAATGAGAATGACATGAAAGCACACCCTCAGTTTGGACAGATATGGGAGATATTTATTACTGAACAAATTATTCGACATTTTAAAAACAACCTGGAGAATATTGAATATTACTACTATCGCACACAGAACCAGGCTGAAATTGATTTAATTATCGACACAGATTACGGATTAATCCCTATAGAAATTAAATCGGGATCGATAACAACAAAACGACAGATCATTGCACTTGAACAATTTGTGCGAGAGCATAAATGCAGATATGGCCTGGTCATTAATAACGGCGATGAGATATATAAACTAAGCTCACAGATATATCAACTGCCGGCTATTTATCTGTGAATATTATAATGGCATGCCTGTGGCAAACAGGTTGAGTAGTTACCTTATTTCGAATTGTGTTGAACAATTACGAATTTATGTTGCTATTATATAGGCAAAGCATTTAATAATGCTTTAGAAATATTAGGTAAATCATCAGCAGTAAATGTTTGTATGCCGTTACTCGGGGCACCATTGTTATTAGAATTGATTAGGATTGCAATTGAGGCATCTGTATCTGGGTTATAGTAAAGAATGGTAATATAGCCCGGACCACCGCCTCCATGACCATAGACTTTTTTGGTTTCACCATGTAAAACAAACTCAGCCTCTGTAATACCTAAGCCGTATTTATTAGCTGATGGTGAGTTAATTGCAGAATCTATCAATATTGTTCTGGTATTTGCCTGTAGTACTCTACCCTGGTTGCTGTAAAGCTCATAACCCCATTTAGCGACATCTTCAGCAGTCATTGCCATAGCTGCGGTTGCCCAGGTAGAAATACCTATACCTGTAATAACAAATGGTTGTTGTGCAACCAGGTTACCAAAAGTTGATGACGTGCCTCCTTGCGTGGCAAGATCATCATAGGGTTCGGATAGATTAGAGGGTTTGTTTTGACGAGGCAGTAAACTACCCGTTATTCCAATATTGCTAAATAGTTGGGTGCTTATTAACTGGTGTAAATTTTCTCCACCTTTATGTTCGGCAATCATGCCCAGTAAAATATAATTAGTATTAGAATAATAATGGCTATTGTCGGTAGAAAAAGCATCTTGTACCAGATTAATTAATTGAACGGGTTTCCAGGTAGCACCCATTACAATGGAGGTAACTAATTGCCCTATACCAGCGGTATTACCCACATAGTCCTGTATACCTGAAGTATGGTTTAATAACTGCTCTAGCGTAGCGTTTAGGTTAATTTTAGTGTTATCAAAAGATGATAAATCGACATGTCCATTTAATGCGTCACCAAGTTTATCAGTTAAATTTAGCGAGCCTGCTTCAACTAGTTTTAAAATTTGTGCAGAGACAATAGTTTTAGTAATGCTATAAAGTATTGCTGGTGTGGCAGCGGTCATATCACGTGTTTCTGTGGCTTTTCCTGTAGCATAACTCCATGCAGGATAACCACCTTTAACAACAGCAACTGAGATGCCGGCTTTATGTGTTTTGTCATTAAAAGCTGTGTTAATAATATTTGTAAAAGCGATTTTCTCAGTGTCAGAAAAAACTGCCTGTACATTTACCGTTCTGGTGACTGCACTAGCCACATTACCCGCTGCATCGGTGGCTGTGTAAGTGATGGTGTATGTAGCAACTGTGGCAGTATCAACCGTGCCACTGACAGTGGCAACACCAGCACCATCTACCGCATCAGCGGTGGTCGCTCCAGGCTCGGCGTAGCTTGTGCCTTGCTCTATGTTTAAGGCTATGTCACCGTTAAGTGTTGAATTTTAATTTGCACGCGATGTCTATGAA
>CAYQXD010000217.1:0-4038 GCA_964421315.1 uncultured Thiotrichaceae bacterium
TCGTGTTCCATCATCAAATACACAACTGATTGAATCAAATTTCAACATGATTAGGACTCGCTATAGATAAGAGGTATTTCTACCAGAATTAATAAAAATAAAATTAATAGGAATAACCGATACTGCTGAAACGGTTAGACAAGATACCGTTACGCTAATAAGTCATTACCAGTTAAATTAATCATTGACAGTAACTACTCACCACATCTGTAGGGCAGCTGTGTGAGTAGTTACCTTTGATAAATTAACGTTGACCTGCTTTAGTAATCATGTCTTCTTTAACTTCTTTAGTCACAGCACCCAGCATGGCCAGGGCATCGAATATCTTTTGTTCGTCAAAGTTGGCATCGTAACGATCTACTTTTTTGCCACCGTAGCCGCGAATCTTTGAAGGATCGATTTTGGTATGAATGTTGTTGAAAGCATGGCGAAGTTTTTCTTTTAGTTCACCATCAAGTCCTTTGTTCATCGCTAATGGCGGATTTGGTATAGGTTGTGATTTAGCTAATGATTCAAATTTTGAAGAATCGACAATCCCTCCAGTTACTGCTTTGCCAAAAGAATTGAATGAAGCCGCCGCAGCGTCTACTTTACCTTCCACCAAAGCAGCAATAGATGCAGAATGAGAGCCTGTAAGGATGATCTTGTTAAAATCTTTTGCTGGATTAACACCAGCGGCAATCAACATGGCAACAGGGAAGTTGAAGGAAGAAGTTGAATTGATGCTACCAAAAGCCATGCTCTTTTGCTTCAAATCACTAATAGATTTAATACCACTACCTTTACGTACAAATATACCAGCGTAGTAGGAAGACTTGCCTTTTTTAACATCAACTGCCAACAGGTCTACGCCACACTTATCATTAGCCTGCCCATAGGTAGTAGCACCGAACCAGGCAATATCCGCATGATTGTTGCACATACCTTCAACAACTGCTGCGTAGCTGTTGCCCAGTTTGATCTCAAAATAAAGACCATAGTGCTTGGTAATACCATTAAATACAGGTGCGAAATCCTGAGTGACATCGCTGCTACCCATATCGGCAGGAACCATTAACACGCGCAATGGTCGTTCTTTTGAGCCGTCAGACAGCGTAGTTGAAAAAGCTGTGCCAGACAAAATAGTTATAGTCGCAACGACACCTACAGCAATTAGATTTTTAATTTTCATGGTTTTTTCCTTACAGGTTTAGTTTGCTTGTTTTAAGGGTTGAAATAAAAGTTGTGTTGCATCACCACGAAAGCGAGTCAATGCATACTCAACCGGTTTATTAGACTGAAGGTCTAAATTTGTACTCTTAACGCGAAGAATGGGTGCGTGTCGAGGCATGTTTAATAAGCGGGCATCATCTGCTGCTGGTAAAATCGCACTGATAAGACTTTCGCTGCGCAGTAATTCAATGCCACATCGTTGCTTAATAAATGCGTGTAGTGAACCACTGTTGTAGTGTTCAAGAATGACCAGACAGGTCTGCAGCGGGAAAAAATGAGAAATAATGCAGAAGGGTTTGCTTTCTACTTCACGAAGAGTTTCAACAAAAATTACATCATCGCCTTTTTCAAGTTGTAATTTTTCTGCTACAGTGCCAATGGCTGGTAACACCTGCTTACGTAATACGCGACTTTCAGTGGTGTGACCTAAAGATTCCAATGTTTCAGTAAAACGCGTTGAACAACCAATATAATAATTAATCTCTGGTGCAATAATAAAAACACCTTTGCCATGTCGGCGTTCCACCAGACCATCTATTACAAGCTCGTCAACGGCGCGCCGTAGCGTATGACGGTGAACGCCAAATCTTTCAGCTAACTCGTTTTCTGACGGTAGCAGGTCGCCTGCCTTATAACGTTCACGAATTTCATTAATAAGCGTATCGCGTATTTGACGATAAACAGGTATTCCACCTTCACCTCTTGCGACAAGATATACAGACATCTAGACAACCCCAGTAATTTGAACGCAATTCTAGAAAGACAATGTTTCAAATTTATTACAAATAATTGACAATATTATGAAAAAAATAAGCGGTGCAATATGCACTTAAACATCTATTGAATACAATGTTCGCAGGATATATTCAGTTAGTGCTGTGCCTTTGAAATAGCAACAACATTGATTGCGCTATGGCCACATAGCATTTAACAACGAAAACAAGTTATTAACGAGACAGGTAGAAAGGATGCCGAAATGTGAAATCTATAAAAAAAGCCATCCATGGCATAGAAGAGTCTCCATTCGGTCAGCTATGACAATGCTTTAAAAAACAAATTGTGTTTGCAGGAACACTTCATCCATATCTTTATTTTCAGTACCATCCAGGCTCTCACCCATTCGGTAGGTTAATTGTACTTTGGTGTCATGTTTGTTGATGTACCAGTTTGCACCAATAGAAGTACGATTCCATGACGTTGCGTAGCCATCCGCATCCTGCGTCTGAAAACCCGCAACAATTTCGATAGTGTTATTAATCATGTAACCACCTTCTACAACTGCATTGGTTAATGTGGTTGTTCCATTTTTATATAAACCGCCAGTAAAGCCTGCTGCAACAGTATCAGAATTAAACGAGTTGATCTGTGCATCAACAGAAAAACCAGCATGACGCAAAGCTCCGCTGATTTCCAGACCGGTTACTGAATCCACATCTTCTTTGCTTCTGCTTGCATCCAGATTGTCGCCATCATTACTCCAACTAAAGGCAGCCAGGCTGATAGTCGCTTTGGTTTTACGCTTGAAATCGCCCTGGCCAAATTTTAAATAACCAAGAGGATGAAAATCTAACCGACCGCCTAACATCCAGCCATCTGACCAGTCATCCCCTCTTGCATGGCTGATAGGGGTATCAAAGTCGATCTTTTTATTGTCCGGATCCACTGAAGCATTAGCCAGAGAAAAACCCCAGGTGATATGCTTGTCATTCGCAGAACCTTTAAGATGTACTCCTACGTTACGACTCGGCGAGCCATAACTGCTACTGCCTACCAGGGTGCGCTCCACTAACTGCTGACGTTTGGAAGAGGTTATCATCTCCCTGGAAAAGGGAAACATAGCATTACCAATGGTCATCTTGATCTTACTCAAGCCCTTATACTGCATATAGGCATCCATAATAGATAGCTTTCCCTTACCCATATCCCATTGAATCTTTCCCTTCCAGTCCTTATGAGCACTGCCTTCGATGTAAGGTCTTAGTCTTCTGAAAATTATTTCATCTGTTGTTTCACCGACACTCGGGTTCTCTTGATGGTACTGAAGCTGGATTCGAGCACCGACTTTTAAATATTTGTCGCCGTCTTTATATGTAATGCCACCTGCATAAGTAGATAAAGGTGCAACTAGTATTGAAGCGACAGCAAACATTATGATTTTATTACTGACTGCCTGGTTTGTGGTTACTTTCATTAATAAACTCCCGTCATTGAAAAATTTGAAATGGAAATTTACATATTTTTTATTACTGTATTATTACAGACATGTGACGCTTATATTAAGTCTGAACCGTCCCCATCCTTAAGACGGCTTGAGCTTTATATGCTTCTTCCATCAGACCCCTAATAACGCTCATTTGAAAAGACTAATACGTCAGCATAACGGTGGTAGTGCACGAACAGGAAACCTCTATTTTGTAAGCTGATTATTCCTAACTAGATTCAACTCTCTTAATCGATCCAGTTTTTCTTTAATTTTTAATTCCAGACCCCGTTCTACAGGATGGTAGTACTGTTTTTCACCTAGAGCATCAGGAAAATAAGTTTCGCCTGCGGCGAAAGCCTTTTCTTCATCATGTGCGTAACGATAATCTTTACCGTAACCCAATTCTTTCATCAATTGGGTTGGTGCATTTCTCAGATGCTCTGGCACATCAAGTGAAGCAGAATGGGCTGCGTCTACCATGGCTGCTTTATACGCAACATACACCGCGTTGCTTTTTGCCGTGCTTGCCAGGTAAACAATGGCCTGCGCAATAGCCAGCTCACCTTCCGGACTGCCAAGACGCTCATAAGTTTGCCATGCAGCCAGAGCCAGTTGTAAAGCAC
>CAYQXD010000218.1:0-4018 GCA_964421315.1 uncultured Thiotrichaceae bacterium
TTTGCGTTCTTCGCGGCTAAAATAATGTTGTTTGTTAGTGTCCGCTTATGACCGTTTTCGGACCAAAATATTTTTTAATCTTCCTTTTCAGCAATCCACGCCAATTGCACCGCTTCCAATATTCGCTCGCCACTGTGCTCAGGATCATCATCAAAATCATCCAGATTCAGAATCCACTGCCGCAGATCAACAAAATTCACTGATTTTGGATCAACATCGGGATATGTTTCATCCAGTTCAATTGCAATCTCCAGGCTATCTACCCATTTTAATATCATAATCAGTGCTTTAACTAGTGGTTTTCAGAAACCATGTTGATAGTGTACTTCGGTATTTCAACCACCAGATCATCATCACCAATGACGGTCTGACAACTTAAACGCGAATCAGGATCCAGCCCCCATGCTTTGTCCAGCATATCGTCTTCATCTTCGGTATTTTCATTTAATGAATCCATGCCTTCACGAATATAGACGTGGCAGGTAGTACAGGCACAGGATTTCTCACAGGCATGTTCAATTTCAATGTCATTTTTCAAAGCTGCATCACAAATAGTTGTACCTGATTCAGCTTCTATGACCAGACCCTCAGGGCACAATTCTTCATGCGGTAAAAATATAATTTGTGGCACTTTATTTAGACTCCTCTACCTGTTCTTTTTCTACTGGCGACTTGGCAACTGCAGCATATTCGTCAATTGAATGTCCTTGCATGGCAGTTTTTATGTTTGAGTTCATCCGCCTGGCAACATAATTTTCACACACCGTTTCTAATTTTTTTATCGCCTGCTTTATTTGTTCTGGGATTTTTTCCGGCTTTATGTTATCGACGGCTGAAGCAGATTTAATATCAAACAAAGTCTGACGTGATACCATAATCTCTGCTTTTTCCTGAACGGATAACAACTGATCAGCATCAACTGCAAGTGCTGAATCTAATGCTTCAAGCACACGTTCTGCTTCTACCTGCTGCTCACGCAAACTGCGTAAATGCATATCATCTTCTGCATGTTCGATGGATTCACGTAACATGGTTTCTACTTCTGTATCACTCAAGCCATAAGACGGTTTTACATCAACACTGGCTTCTACCCCACTGTTTTCTTCACGCGCACTGACAATTAACAGACCATCCGCATCTACCTGAAAGGTGACTAGTATTCGCGCAGCACCAGCAACCTGCGGTGGGAAACCGCGTAACTCAAACCGTGCCAGTGACCGGTTATCGCTAACCAGTTCACGTTCACCCTGCAGCACATGAATTGCCATAGCGGTCTGACCATCTTTGTATGTGGTAAAATCTTGCGCCTTAGCAACCGGAATTCCTGTATTGCGATGAATAACTTTTTCCACCAGACCACCCATGGTTTCAATACCCAGTGACAAAGGAATGACATCCAGCAATAACATTTCATTATCCGGTTTATTTCCAACCAGCACATCCGCCTGCAAAGCTGCACCGGTGGCAACGACTTTGTCTGGATCAATACTGGTTAACAGCTCGCATTCAAAAAAACCTGCAACCATTTCCTGAACCACGAGGGTACGCGTTGAGCCACCCACCATCACTACTTCATTAATCTCCTGTTTATCTATGTCCGCATCTCTCAACGCACGACGACAGGCCACTAATGTTTTTTTAATTAAAGGTGATAATAATTCTTTTAATGTTTCACGGTCGAGTTTTGCCTGCCAATGATGCCCATCAATATCTACATCAATGGCAACACTGTCAGCATCAGCTAAGGCTTCTTTAGCAATACGTGCCTGCTGCATAATCAGACGTTTGTTTGCTGGCGAATTTACCCATTTTTTAATATCAGTGATTTTTGCCTGTTTTATAATCCATTGGGCGATTTTATAATCAAAATCATCACCACCTAATGCGCTGTCACCACCTGTTGCTAAAACTTCAAAAACACCTTTGTTTAAGCGTAATATTGAAATATCAAAGGTGCCACCACCCAGATCAAAAACCGCGATGACACCTTCATTGCCGGTATCAAGACCATAAGCGACAGCAGCAGCGGTAGGTTCGTTTAACAACCGTAGCACTTTTAAACCTGCCAGTTTTGCTGCATCTTTGGTAGCCTGACGCTGGGCATCATCAAAATAAGCAGGTACGGTAATGACAGCACAGCTTAACTCATCACCACCCGCTTCAAGTCCAGAGGCAAGTCCAAAGGTTTCAAACGCACGTTGTTTAAGCGTTTTTAATATTTCTGCAGAAATTTCAACTGCACTTACATTACCACGACGAGTTTTAATCCTGGGAACAGTACTTTCTGTTTGCGCAAACGCATAAGAATAATGTGCACCTTCGATAGAAACATCTTTAAGACCACGCCCCATAAAACGTTTAATAGAAATGATGGTGTTTAATGGATCAGTTACGCTGTGCTGCAATGCTGTGCGACCAACATGCACACTGTCTTCACCATAATGCACAACAGAAGGTAATAGATGAGAACCTTCTGAATCGGGCAATGTGTTGGCTACACCACTACGCACTGTCGCAACCAATGAGTTTGTTGTGCCCAGATCAATACCTATTGCGAGCCGATGCTGGTGGGCAGTAGTTGATTCTCCTGGTTCTGCTATTTGTATTAGTGCCATAATTTTTATTAATTGCGAATTGAGAGTTGCGAGTAGTGGTGCATGGATGCACCACTACTCGTAATTATTAATTTGTAATTATTTCAGTAATTCATCTTCAATATCCGCGGCTAGCGCATTAATTTCATTTTTTGCTTTTTGCATAAATTGCAATTTTCGTATCCATTCTCGTGCATCATCTAACTTATCGTCATCAAAAGCCTGTGCAAAATTATCCATCATGGATTGACTAGAAACTTTCACTTCCTTTGCTATCAAGTCAAGCGCATCTAACGGCTCACTTTCATCTTTGATGTTTTCCAGAGACTCACGCATTTCTAGCTGTTGCATTAAAAAACCTGTATCCATTGTGGTTTCGTTCTGCAGGCTAAAATCAATTCCTTTTAATTTTAGTAAATAAATGGCTCTTAATACCGGATCTTTTAATGTTGCCTGCGCTTCGTTAATTGCTGAGGTCTGCTGCATAGAAATTCGTTTTTCCAGATCGGAAGCATTTGCAAATTTATCGGGATGCACCTTTTTTTGCAACTTCATATACTGTTGCTGAATTTTATTTAAATCCACATGGTATGAAACAGGAAGTGTAAACAACTCAAAAAAGTTACTGGTAAGAATATCTTTTGACACGATTATACTTAACAGGTGTAATTAAATAGACAGCTTTGAAAGAGAGCGCTAAATGGTGAAACTCTCACCACAACCACAGGCTGCTTTTTCTTTTGGATTATTAAACTTAAAACCTTCATTCAAGCCTTCTTTGGTGTAATCAAGTTCGGTACCATCAAGATAAACCAGGCTTTTTTTATCAACGATTACCTTTACCCCGGAGTTTTCAAACACTTCATCTTCCGGATTTATTTCATCAACAAATTCAAGAACGTAAGACATTCCGGAGCAACCCATGGTTTTTACACCCAGACGTAGACCAACACCCTTGCCTCTATTTTCAAGAAAAGTTTTTACACGTTGTGCAGCCGGTTCAGTTAATGTAATTGCCATATCGGTAGTCTATATTTTATTAAGGTATAATGGATTATATATTTTTCTGTTTGTAATCAGCAATCGCTGCGTTAATCGCATCCTCTGCCAGTACAGAACAGTGAATCTTAACAGGTGGCAGAGCAAGTTCTTCTGCAATCTGTGTGTTTTTAATCGTCTGTGCTTCATCCAGTGTTTTACCTTTTACCCATTCTGTTAATAATGAGCTGGAGGCAATTGCACTACCACAACCGTAAGTTTTAAATACCGCATCTTCAATAATGCCTTCATCACTAACTTTAATTTGCAGCTTCATGACATCACCACAGGCTGGCGCACCAACCATGCCGGTACCAATATTATCCTGATCTTCAAAACTACCCACATTACGAGGATTTTCATAATGATCTAAAACTTTTTCACCG
>CAYQXD010000219.1:0-3888 GCA_964421315.1 uncultured Thiotrichaceae bacterium
TGTCTTCTAATGACCGAACTCAGTCATTCGTTCTATGAGTAAATCTGAGCCACTACACATATAATAACGTTAAATATTTATGCAATAATAGTTATTATGGAAAAATCCTCCTCCCCAGTAAAGAAAAAAGTCAGGATCAAAAAAACCAGGCTCAGTCCTGCGCGACAGGCCGCCTTAAAAGCCTTAAAACAGGTTTTTAATGGCCAGTCCCTGTCAGCCGCGCAAGCAGCTAATATTGATATACTCGAAGACAAACGAGATCGTGGTCTGGCTAATGAACTGGCTAATGGCGTATTACGATGGCGCTGGCAACTGGAATTTTTTGTTTCACGTTTGCTATCAAAACCGCTCAAACAAAAAGACCGTGATGTGCAGTTGATTTTGTTAATGGCTCTGCATGAATTAAATACCTGCCGGACCCCGGATTATGCCATCACCAATGATGCGGTTGGCCTGGTAAAAAAAGTGGGCAAAAAGTGGGCGGCCGGGTTGGTTAATGCAGTATTAAGGTCTTATCTGCGCGAAAAATCAGGCTTGAAAGAATCCTTGCTTGTTTCTATAGAGTCAAAGTCAATAGATGATCAGGTGCGTTACTCGCACCCGCAGTGGATGGTGGCGAAGATAAAAACCGACTGGCCGGACAACTGGCAGCATATTTTAACTGCCAATAACCAGCGGCCAGCTTTCTGGCTGCGCGTGAATCAGGCGTTATATAGTGTTGCGCAATATCGGCAGTTGCTCGATAAAGCAGAAATTGCGTTTTATGTAAATACCGAAACCGATGTCGCGTTGGCAGATCATGCCCTAAAACTAAATCAGGGAATGGACGTGCGCTTATTGCCCGGTTTTGCCGACGGTGCAGTTTCCGTTCAGGATGCCGGCGCCCAGTTGGCAGCCCAATTACTTAATGTTACTGAATCATCAAAGGTACTTGATTTATGTGCGGCACCCGGTGGAAAAACTTGTCACCTTCTGGAACGATACCATAACATCGACAAACTGGTTGCGGTAGAACTTGATGAGCAACGCATGTTACGCGTCAGTGAAAACCTGCAGCGGCTTAAACTTGCGTCAAGGGCAGAATTAATTGTCGCGGATGTCAGGCAGTATCAACAATGGTGGCATGGAAAACCCTTAGATTGTATATTATTCGATCGAATATTAATTGATGCACCGTGTTCGGCCAGTGGCGTGATCAGGCGACATCCTGATATTAAAACCCTGCGCCGTGAGTCAGATATAGAACCGTTGGTCATACTGCAGGCTGAAATGTTGTCATCTGCCTGGCAAATGTTAGCCCCCGGCGGTGAACTGTTATATGTCACCTGTTCGGTATTTAAAGATGAAAATCAACATCAGATGCAACAATTTATAACATCTAATAAAGATGCCGTAGAAATTAAAATAAAAGCAAACTGGGGAAAACCATGCGAATACGGTCGCCAGTTATTGCCGGGTGAGAATGATGCTGATGGTTTTTATTTTTGTCGCCTGAAAAAACGTAAGGAACAAAGTTAAAGTGAAAATTGAGGCGTTTAGGCGTAAACTCCTGCCGGTAAAACTTGTTTATAAAGCTTGTTTATACAAACGGGGTATTTCTTATACAATCGTAACTACTCAGGTGGATAGTCTGTAGGGATTTAGGGGCATAAGCCATAACCCACTACAAACAAAACTCAACACATAACATTTATGTTTATGCTCTGGGTAAAACCTCCTAAGTAGTAGTTAGTCTGTAGGTGCGTAAGGACGCAACCCCTAACAGACTACAGACTAAACAACCTAAGTAGTTACATACAATCATGAACATTCTTATTTTAGGCGCAGGCCAGGTTGGCTCAAGCGTTGCTGAAAATCTCGCATCGGAAGCCAACGATATTACCCTGGTAGATTCAAATGCCGTTTTACTTGCCGATATAGGCGAGCGACTGGATATTCAAACGGTTGTTGGTCACGCTTCTCATCCTGATGTATTAAAAAAAGCCGGTATCGCTGATGCCGATATGCTGCTTGCTGTCACCAACAGTGATGAAACCAACATTGTTGCCTGCCAGATTGCACATACCCTGTTCCACACGCCAACAAAAATCGCACGGGTGCGCTCTCAGGAGTACCTTAAGTACAAAGAGCTGTTTAATAAAAATGACTTACCCATAGATGTTTTAATTAGTCCCGAACAGCTAATCGCGGAGCATATTCAGCGTTTGATTGAATACCCGGGTGCCCTCCAGGTACTGGACTTTGCTGGTGGTCGTGCACGTCTGGTGGGTGTTAAAGCGTATCATGGTGGCCCACTTGTGGGGCATGAGATTGCTGATTTAAGAAAGCATATGCCAGGCATTGATTCACGCGTGGCAGCTATCTTTCGTGGTGGTAGAGGCATCGTGCCAGACGGTAGTGAACGCATAGAAGTTGATGACGAAGTTTTTTTTATAGCGGCACGAAAAGATATTCGCGCAGTGATGTCTGAACTTCGCAAGTTAGATAAACCCGTGAAACGTATCATGCTGGCAGGAGGTGGCAACATTGGCAAACGCCTTGCGCAATCACTGGAAAATAAATATCAGGTGAAAATACTGGAACGCAACGCCGAGCGCGCAGATCAATTATCCTGTGACCTAAACAAAACAATTGTCCTGCTCGGCGATACCGCAGATGAAAATTTACTGCTGGACGAAAATATTGACCAGATGGACGTTTTTTGTGCCTTAACCAATGATGATGAAGCTAATATTTTATCGTCAATGCTGGTCAAGCGGTTAGGCACCCGCAAAGTGATGTCAATAATCAATCGCCATGCCTATGTTGATTTGATGGAAAGTGAAGGCACGATTGATGTTGCTATTTCACCGCAGCAAATTACCCTTAGTGGTTTGTTGGCGCATGTACGTCGCGGTGATGTGGTCGCCGTGCACTCATTGCGTCGTGGTGCTGCAGAAGCCATTGAAGCCATCGCCCATGGTGACAGCAAAAATTCAAAAGTGGTTGGTAAAACCGTTGAGCAGATCAAGTTGCCACAAGGAACAACCATTGGTGCAATTATTCGCGGCGAACAGGTAATAATGGCGCACCATGATATTGTGGTTGAAAATGAAGATCACCTTATTTTATTTTTACTGGACAAAAGTAAATTCAACGAAGTTGAAAAGCTGTTTCAGGTTGGCGTATCTTTTTTCTAAAAAATCATGCATGTAGTCATTATACAACGCATAATCGGGCAGTTTTTGATGTTGTTCAGCATCACGTTATTACCGCCCGTTGTTATTGATCTTTTATACCAGGAAGATGCTGCGCAGGCTTTTTTTTATAGCTATTTAATTTTATTAAGCATTGGTTTTTTATTATTTTACCCGGTGAGAAATAAAAAAGGTGATTTACGCCTGCGTGATGGTTTTGTTATCGTTGTTCTGTTCTGGCTAGTTTTAGGTGCTGCCGGAGCCATGCCTTTTTACCTTTATCAAGACATGGGTATTAGCCTTGTTGATGCCCTGTTTGAATCTGTTTCTGGTCTGACGACAACAGGCGCAACGGTACTGGCCGGACTGGAGGATTTGCCGCACAGTATTTTATTTTATCGTCAGCAATTACAGTGGTTAGGAGGTATGGGTATTATCGTGCTGGCCGTGGCAGTAATGCCAATGTTAGGCATTGGTGGTATGCAGTTGTATAAGGCAGAAGCCCCTGGTCCGGTAAAAGATGCTAAATTAACTCCACGTATTGCAGAAACCGCGAAAGCGCTCTGGTATATTTACCTGGGATTAACTGTCGCCTGTGCTATCGCATACTGGTTAGCCGGCATGGATGCATTTGATGCAGTGGCGCATAGCTTTTCCACGGTAGCCATTGGTGGTTTTTCTACTTATGATGCCAGTATTGGTTACTTTGATA
>CAYQXD010000220.1:0-3881 GCA_964421315.1 uncultured Thiotrichaceae bacterium
ACTGGGTATTATTGGCAAACATTCAGATGTTGCTGGCATGTGAATTTTGACTGGAACAGGAATTAGCGATGAATGTAATAACCGGCTTTACTCGCAGTGGCGAAGAATACACCCCTGAATTTGTACAGAAAATTAATCATAACAACTGCATTGGTTGTGGTCGGTGCTTCAAGGTTTGTCCACGAGATGTATTCGATTTGATGGAAAGAGATGAAATCGAATCCTTAGCAGATAATGAGTATGATGATTATGGTGACGATGATGGATTTTCCGATGACACCGCGATGGTGATGAGTTTGAAAAACGCCATGGACTGTATCGGATGCGGCAGTTGCGCGCGCATTTGCCCAAGAAAATGTTTTAGCCATGAAGCCTCTGCCATAGCAGCTTGATAACGGTATTCTCTTAGATCATAGCCATGGTACAAGACAACATACAAATTGTCGTGAATGCGACAAACAATATTTAGCGTAATAAAATTAAAAAATCATATAAATCAATAGTTAAGGCAGAAATAATTAATCTGGCACAAGTTTTGCTTTATCTAAGTTATGTCAACCTGGGATACGCCGGGTGGTATTTTCCAGCGTCATCAAGCTCTGCTTGTACAGCATGGCATTTCTATTTAGAGGTTAAAATTTATGTGGGATTATTCAGAAAAAGTAAAAGAACATTTTTTTTCGCCACGCAATGCGGGCAGTGTCGAAGATGCCAATGCCGTGGGTGAGGTCGGTTCGCTTTCCTGTGGTGATGCATTGCGTCTCACGTTGAAAGTTGATCCGCAATCTGAAGTGATTCTGGATGCTGGCTTTCAAACTTTTGGTTGTGGCTCGGCAATTGCCTCTAGCTCGGCTCTCACTGAAATCATTAAAGGCATGAAGATTGAAGAAGCTATGGCGGTCAGTAATCAGGATATTGCAGATTATCTTGATGGTTTACCGCCCGAAAAAATGCATTGTTCAGTGATGGGGCGCGAAGCGCTACAGGCGGCGGTGGCGAATTTTCGCGGGGAGGAATGGAAAGACGATCACGAAGAAGGTGCTCTGGTCTGTAAATGTTTTGCCGTAGATGAAGTGGTTATCGAAGAAACCATACGTGCCAATAATCTGCATTGTGTTGAAGAAGTAACCAATTACACCAAAGCAGGAGGCGGTTGTTCTGCCTGTCATGAAGGCATTGAAGAAATTTTAAGCCGGGTGCTGGCAGAACAGGGGGAAGTGTTTAATCCGACCGTGGTAGAGCAGCCGGTAGCGCTAAACATAGCTGCACCGAAAATGACAAATTTGCAGCGTATAAAACGTATTGAAACCTTGCTGGAGCAGATTAGACCTAACCTGCAACGCGACAATGGTGACGTGGAACTGGTCGAAGTCGAGGGTAGAAAAGTCTATGTCAACATGAGTGGAGCCTGTTCGGGTTGTCAACTGGCCGCCACCACACTGGGCGGTATACAGCAACATTTAGCAGAGGGGCTGGGTGAAATGATACAGGTATTACCCGCACAGGAACTCGCCCATCGCACGGCGGCAGGAGCATAGACATGACATCTGGAATCTATCTTGATAATAATGCGACCACCATGGTCGACAAAGCAGTAGTCAAAACCATGCTGCCGTTTTTTACTGAACAATATGGCAATCCGTCTTCGTTGCATCAATTTGGTGACAAAGTGGGCAAAGCCATAGCAAAAGCACGAAAACAGGTTCAGTTATTGCTTGGTGCAGAACATGACTCCGAGATTATTTTTACCTCCTGTGGTAGCGAATCCAATTCCACAGCAATACTTTCGGCCTTGAAAGCCCAGCCTGAACGTCGTGTAATCATTACTACCGTTGTCGAACACCCATCGGTTTTAACACTATGTCAGCACCTGCAAAAAGAAGGTTATACCGTACATTATCTAAAGGTAGATAAAAAAGGGCAGCTGGATATACAGCACTATCAACAGTTGTTATCCAGTCAGGTTGCCATTGTTTCAGTAATGTGGGCAAACAATGAAACCGGCACATTGTTTCCAGTGGAAAAAATGGCAGCCATGGCAAAACTGATTGGCGTAATGTTTCACACCGATGCGGTGCAGGCGGTGGGTAAACTAACGATTTCATTGCAACACAGCCATATTAATATGCTGTCACTGTCCGGGCATAAATTACACGCAGCAAAAGGTATCGGGGTACTGTATCTGAAACGCGGTGTACGTTACCGCCCTTTACTGCGGGGCGGACATCAGGAACGTGGGCGACGAGCGGGTACCGAAAATGCCGCTTCTATCGTTGGTCTCGGCAAAGCCTGTGAGCAGGCTATGGAATTTCTGGAATATGAAACAAACAGCGTAAAAAAGCTGCGTGACCGTCTTGAGCAGGGCATTATTGAAAGTGTGCCGCATTGTTTTGTCACTGGTAATGTGCATAACCGTTTGCCGAATACCTGCAATATAGCCTTTGAGTTCATCGAAGGAGAAGCGATACTATTATTACTAAATAAACTGGGCATTGCCGCATCCAGTGGCTCGGCCTGCACTTCTGGTTCGCTCGAACCATCACATGTCATGCGTGCGATGGATATACCGTTTACCGCTGCCCATGGCTCGATACGATTTTCACTGTCACGATATAACACCACACAGGAAATAGATCAGGTTATAGCCGCCATGCCGCCGATAGTAAGCCAGCTCAGAAAACTATCACCATACTGGCAGGGAGATGGGCCGGTTACAGATCTTGAAAAAGCATTTATGCCGGCTTATGCCTGAGTTGATTTAGAATTTACAATGTGCTGAATCAGAGAATTTAGCAGGATGAATAGAATGAGTATAAAAGAATTTATGTCAAGTGATCACAAAGACTGTGACCTGCTTTTTGCAAAAGCCGAACATGCCGCCATAACAGGTGACTGGGATATAACCAATCAGTCATTTGAAGCATTTGTACAAGCTATGGAACGACACTTTGGTGTTGAGGAGCAGGCATTGTTTCCCGCTTTTGAACAGCATACTGGTATGCTGTCCGGACCTACCGAGATCATGCGTATGGAACACGAGCAAATGCGCACACTTTTTAATGAAATGCAGGAGGCGGTTGAACAGCAACAAAGTGATGACTATTTAGGCACAGCCGAGACTCTGCTTATTATGATGCAACAGCACAATATGAAAGAAGAACAGATTCTATATGGCATGATGAATCAAACACTGTCGACAGATGCGAACGACTGGCAGCAAAAATTTAAAAATTGGGGGAAAGACTGATGGCAGAAGAAGTGCTACTGGATGTCAGTGCGCTCGAACCACCAGAACCTCTGGAATTAACATTGCAGGCCGCCGAGCAATTGAAACCAGGGCAACACTTGCGTATGTTGCATCGCCGCCATCCCTGCTTATTGTTTGGCAACCTCGAAAATAATCATTTTAAATATATTCAGCGCAAAGGTACCACCGCTGCTGTAGAAGTTTTTATCTGGGCAGAAAATGATCTTGTTGCAGCGGCAGCGGTACAGGCTGTTGTAGAACCTGTATAGATCGATAAAAACTGAAATAATTAATCCATGCGTGCCGATTTATCTCTCCAGCAAGCCCCGCCTTTTTCTGTACCAATGCGCTTTCTTGTTAGTGCACCTCTGTTTGGCTTGTTTGCTGCACTAACCATGCTTTGGTCCGGCACAGATATGATGCGCTCTTACTGGAGCGCTGAATTGTTGGCGGTTACTCATTTCCTCACGCTGGGTTTTGTTAGCATGAGTCTGCTGGGTGCCATGATGCAACTGATGCCGGTTCTTATGGGAATGGTTCTTCCGCGCCCAGTGCTATTCGCTAGTGTCATCCACAGTACTTTATTTGCTGGTATTGTGTGCCTTGTTCTAGGCTGGTTGATGTCTGCTCCACA
>CAYQXD010000221.1:0-3850 GCA_964421315.1 uncultured Thiotrichaceae bacterium
CATGGGTTTTCTCTTTTCTATCTATAACAAAAAGTAAAAGAAAGTTTATCCGTCCTTAGGTTCGTAAACGGTACATCCATGTACCTCTGCTCCGCGAATAACGCAAAATACGCGAAAAAAGCGCAAAGAAAATATTTTATTTTTATCTTCTTTCAGTTAGAGCTGCAAAAGGCGATAGCCTTGTTGTCTTTAGTATCGACATAGCAGTTAAAAAAATGGAAGCAACAAAGTTTTATTCTGACCTTTAAACTAATTTTTTGCTTTTTTCGCGTCTTTTTGCGTTATTCGCGGACTAATGTGTTTTTTTGTTGGTTATGCATATTAAATCGGACAGGCAATATTACCTAATCGCTCAGTAAGTATCATGTTCTCTCGATAATCAATCGGCACTATAATCAGGCTGGGGCCGTCTTCATTAAAGGCTGCCTCTAAAGTATCGACGAGGTCACGGCTGTTTTCAACTTTGTGGCCGTTCCAGCCGAACGAGTCGGCCAGTTTTAACCAGTCAGGGTTGCCAAACGATAAATCGGTATGTTTGCCAAATTCATTTTGTTGTTTCCAGGCGATTAAACCGTACATGTGGTCTTCCCAGATCATGGTAACGATGTTTACATTTAATCGTTTTGCGGTTTCCATTTCCTGTACATTCATTAAATAACCGGCATCACCTGAGATGGAAAGGATGCGTCTGTCCGGATGCACAAGGGCAGCAGCAACGGCTCCGGGCAGAGCGAAACCCATGGAGCAAAAACCATTGGGAATTAAGCAGGTATTGGGTTCGTGGCACTGGTAATGTCGGGCAATCCACATCTTATGGGCACCGACATCGGATAATAAAATATCGTGTGATCCCATTACCTGACGACAATCCCAGAGAACTTTTTGTGGTCGAATCGAACCTTCGGTATTGTCATCTTTGTATATGCTGAGTTCCTTTTGCATGTCTCTTCGAGTGGCCTGCTGATGTGAAACATCAAAATGTAAACCACCATTGTCATCGATCCGCTGATTTAACATCCACAGAGTGTGCGCCAGGTCACCAACCAGCTCGGTTTCGGGGTGGTAATCAGAGTCAATTTCTGCGGGTTGAAAATCAGCATGAATAATGTGATGGTCTCCCTGTGAGTTCCATAAGTTTGGATGATACTCGACCATGTCATAACCTAAGGCAAGTACAACATCGGCGGCTTCCAACGCACATGCGATAACATCGCGTGATTGCAGACCAATGGTGTAAAGGCAATAGTCAGCGTCCATATCGACACAGCCTTTTGCCATAAAGGTGTTGATCACGCCAATGCCTGTTTTTTCACAAAACAGGCGTAACTGTTTGCTGGCGCGTCGGCGAATGCAGCCATTGCCGGCGAGAATGATGGGGTGTTTGGCGTTTTTTAATATTTCAAAGGCCTGGTCGACAATTTTGTCATCAGTAACCGCACGTCGAAATCGTTGCGGTTTAAGTGGTTGGGTGGTGGTCGGTAATTTTGCGATATCTTCGGGTAGTTCAATATGCACTGCGCCGGGTTTTTCACTGCGAGCAACGCGTATGGCTTTGCGAATGATTTCAGGTATATTATCCTGATGCAAAACCGTGGTGGCCCATTTGGTCACAGGCTCGAACATTTTTACCACGTCCATTATCTGGTGGGATTCTTTATGCAGGCGTTGCGATGAGCCCTGCCCGGTAAGTGCCAGCAACGGTGCCCGATCCATGTTGGAATCTGCTACGCCGGTGATGAGGTTGGTGGCTCCGGGACCCAGTGTGCCCAGGCAGCCGGCGGCGTTGCCGGTGAGACGTCCATAGATTTCTGCCATAAATGCAGCACCCTGTTCATGACGGGTGAGAATGAACTTAATTTTGTCCGACTTCTCCAGCGACATCATAAAGTCAGCATTTTCTTCACCGGGCACACCAAATATATATTCAATGCCTTCTTCTTCTAAACATTTGACGAACAGATCGGATGCTTGCATTATTTTTTTCCATTGTTTATTAATGTGTACATTAATGTTGTGAAAATAATTATTTTTATTAGTTCAATATTTGCACTGTTGTTCACACTATAAATTTTTTATGTTGCTGTCCAATATTTTTTGTTCATTCTGCTCAACGGTTGCTCTGTGGTAAACTCGTATTTATTGAGAAGTTACTTAAAAAGCACAATACACATTGCGAGGTTATTGATATGCAAGCCCAAAATTTGAAAACACCGTTGATTATCATTTCTACTATTATTTTTACCCTGGCATTGTTTCGTTTATTACCGCATTGGCCAAATGTGTCACCGGTAGCGGCCATGGCTTTATTTGGGGGCGCATACTTTGCTGATAAACGCATCGCCTTTATTGTGCCTTTTGTTGCGCTTTTTCTGAGTGACCTTTTTCTTGGGCTGCATAATTCAATGATATTTGTTTATACCAGTTTTGCTTTAACGGTGGCTATTGGCTTGTTGTTGAAGAGCAGAGTCACTTTGACCAATACCGCCTTTGCTGTGGTCGCAGCCTCTGTTGTATTCTTTTTGATTACCAATTTTGGTGCCTGGTTGATGTCTGGAATATACGCGAAATCAGCAGAAGGGTTGACGCAGGCCTATGTTGCCGGCATTCCATTCTTTCAGAATTCGTTGCTGGGTAACCTGGGCTATGCTGCTGTGATTTTTGGTGGTTATTATTTGTTGCAGAAGAATGTTGCTGGGTTTAATGAGTCTGCAAGTTAAATAGTTCATTTCTTGACATGCCTCTCCCTGTTGTTTACACTTTGAAGTGTAAACTTAGCAGAGGTGAAAGAGGTCATCATGAAAGCAACGGCTAAAGATTTGAGGTTCCATTCAAAAGAACTAATTGATACTGTCAACAGGGGCGAGGAGGTTGTGATTACTTTTCGGGGAAAGCCTTGTGCAAAGCTTGTCCCTTATGAGGAGGAACATGAGACAGACGAAAAAAATAAACTTTTTGGCATCTGGAAAGATAATGAGGAAACAAAAGAGGTAAGTGAATATGTAAGGGGTTTACGAAAAGGAAGGTTTTAAATGGTTATCGATACAGACGTTCTTATCTGGTACATGAGGGGGAACGAAAAAGCATATAAAACCGTAGAAAATTCTCCCAACTTCTTTATTTCCGTAGTCACTTACATGGAACTTGTCCAGGGGATGAGAAACAAAAAAGAGTTAAATACCCTGCGCAAGGCTCTTCATGGCTGGAACGCAAAAATATTATATATTTCCGAGGAAGTATCTGCCAAAGCTATGTTCTCAGTTGAACAGCATTTTTTGAGTCATTCCATGCAACTTGCGGATGCATTTATAGGCGCAACGGCAATAGCATATGGCCTGCCTCTTCTAACCGGAAACGACAAGCATTATAGGGTGATGAAAGATATTCAGATTAAAAAATTTGTTCTGTGATTTTAATTTTAAAATGACCGTAGGTAAAAGGTTTGCGTTTTAACTCAGGGGTTTCAAACCAACCTCAAGCCGCAGCAAGCGCAAACAAAAATAATAAAGCACGGCTATAAACGCGATTGTTTTTATGGCTGTCTATAATTGCTGGGTTGGGCAGGTTCTATTTCCCACGCGAAAGGCAGTTGAATAACGCAAAAGAGGTCGCTGGCAAATGAGAACTATTTGTTATCGACCTCTTTTGTGTTCTAGATCAAGCCTATCAAGTGGACTGCTAATTGCAGCAATATTCTGCTGCAAAACATGCGTATATATTTCAGTCGTTTTTTACATCCGCATGCCCCATCAACTTTTGTACGACACGTATATTTACACCTGACTTAAGCAAATGTGTTGCAAACGAAGGCCTAAATGTGTCTCAAAATTTAGATTCAACATCCATATTTTTA
>CAYQXD010000222.1:0-3806 GCA_964421315.1 uncultured Thiotrichaceae bacterium
GAGAACAAAAACGCGTTTCATCTCAGGAACAACCCATGGACTGGATAGAGGCAAAGAAATACATCTTAAACAAAACTCAATGAATTTGAGAATACTCCCGTCTGCTAATGAAGACTTAATCAACGGGCATCATTTTTACGAACAACAGGCTCAGAGTCTGGGCAATTATTTTTTGGACTCGCTGTTTTCCGATATTGATTCATTGTTGATCTATCATGAGATACACCCCGTGTTTTTTGACAGCTACCAGCGAATGTTATCCAGGCGATTTCCATTTGCTGTTTATTACACAAAAGAAAACAACGATATTGTAATTTACGCCGTGTTAGATTGCCGCAAAAATCCAGCGTGGACAAAAGAGAGGATAGATGACTTATGAGTAACATTGGTGATATTCCAGTACCAGGAATTATGCTGCTCAAGCGAGACTGTTGGAGGTTTGTAGCAGATGGTGGGTGAGCTATGCATTCCCATGCGGGAGCGCGGGAATGAGAAATTACAAAAAAACATACAACATAAAACTTATAACTTTGTTTAATAGGTTTTAAGTGGATATTTTACAAATCATCGTTTTAGCACTGGTTCAGGGATTAACCGAATTTCTCCCCATTTCAAGTTCTGCACATTTAATTCTGGTACCCTATTTAACCGACTGGTCTGATCAGGGCCTGGCTTTTGATGTGGCGGTACATGTCGGTACATTAACGGCTGTGGTTCTTTATTTCAGAAAAGAAATCAGCAAAATGTTTTTTGCCTGGTTTGCTTCCTGGGCAGGAAAACACACGGAAGACAGTAAGCTGGCATGGGGCGTACTCATAGGCACAATTCCTGTTGGTCTGGCAGGTCTGTTATTTAAAGAGGTGATAAGCGAGCATCTGCGAGCCCCGTTGGTTATTGCTATAACCACCATTATTTTCGGACTTTTGCTTTGGTATGCAGACTGGTCAGGTAAAAGACAGCGTGATGAACACACGCTGTCATGGAAGGACATAATCGTTATCGGTTGTGCACAGGCGATTGCGCTAATACCGGGTACGTCACGTTCTGGCATTACTATTACCGCTGGTTTAATGCTGGGTTTGACTGCACCGGCAGCGGCGCGTTTTTCATTTTTACTATCAATTCCAGTTATTATTCTGGCGGGTGGTGTTGAAACGTTAGAGTATCTACAGGTTGCCAGCATTAATGATATGAATGATTTAATTATCGGTGCCCTGATTTCAGCAGTGAGTGCCTATTTATGTATTCACTACTTTTTAATGTTATTAGAAAAAGTAGGCATGACACCGTTTGTGATTTATCGCCTGGTTTTAGGTTTTATATTGTTATCACTTTATCTGTAGGGGTAAAACCATGTTTGCAAAAGCTGTTCCTGATTTGAAATTACGTTTTTTGTGGCTGACCATGGGTTACGCTTTGATTATTGCTGTGGTTTTTTTATCGCTGACCAGTAATCCGGTTGATATGGATACAGGGCTACCTTATGAAGACAAGGTGTTTCATGCTTTGGCTTATTTTATTTTGATGTTCTGGTTCGGGCAAATTTATCATGATAAATTTCAGCGTAATATGATTGCGATGGTTTTCATTTTTATGGGTTTTACGCTTGAGTATCTGCAAAGTTTTGATGCCAATCGATTTTCAGAGTTTGGTGATATGGTTGCGAATGCAGCAGGTGTCGCTTTAGGATTTTACTTAATGTTGACTGGTGCGAAAAACCTGTTGCTTAAAGTGGAAAGGATAATCACTTAGGTGGCATAACCAGAGATTTCCTGTTATTTTTTCAGGCTTTTAACCGCGGCAACCCGTGCCTTTTTAATTTCATTTGCCAGTGCCTGGTTCTCAAAACCGAGATTGCGTAATTCAGTAATATCAATATTTTTCGCGGCTTTGAGTGCGCAACGAAAATAATCGCCTTGCGGTAGTTCAATATTTTCATACCCCGGTCTGCCTCTGGCATCTGCCTCACAGGCAAGTAAAAATTTCTCAAAGCGTTCAGGTTTTCTGAATGCGTCAAGTTGTTCCAGTGTTTTAACCAGGGTTGCCGGTTTGAGTTCCAGTGCGCGGTGATAATGTAGATGAAAACGGGCGGTACGCTCGGCTAAATCACGGTATTCGTTGGGGATGCGTAATCGCTGACACACTATTTTTACAATATCGGCACCTCGTGCTTCATGGGCAATATGGCGCGGCCATTCTTTTTTTGGCGTAGTGCCTTTGCCAAGGTCGTGCACTAACGCGGCAAAACGCACCTGTGGGTCTTCGCTGAGTTTGCAGGCCTGTTCCAGTACCAGCATGGTGTGAATACCCGTGTCGATTTCAGGGTGATGCTGTTCCGGTTGTGGCACGCCCCACAAACAATCAAGCTCAGGCAAAATACGTTTGAGTGCGCCGCAGTCACGTAAGCTTAAAATAAATGCGCCAGGCGTTTTTTCCGACAGTGCTTTTTTCATCTCCTGCCAGACACGCTCAGGCACCAGTGCATCAACTTCACCCGCTGATACCATGTTTTTCATCAATGTCATGGTGTCGGTGGCAATGCTAAAACCAAGATGAGCATAACGTGCCATAAAACGGGCAATGCGTAAAATGCGAACCGGATCTTCAGCAAAGGCGACGGAGACATGGCGCAATACTTTATTGTTAATGTCATCAATGCCATTAAAAGGATCAATGAAATCACCCTTCTCGTCTTTAGCAATGGCGTTAATGGTCAAGTCGCGGCGGATTAAATCATCTTCCAGCGTAACCTCGGCTGAGGCGTGAACTTCAAAACCTTTATAACCGGCGGCGGTCTTTCTTTCTGTCCTTGCCAGCGCGTGTTCTTCTTTGGTTTGTGGGTGTAAAAATACCGGGAAATCTTTGCCCACCTGCTGATAACCAGCAGCAAGCATATCATCAACGGTAGCACCAACAACTACCCAGTCTTTTTCAAAGAACGGGTAGTTTAATAATTCATCGCGTACCGCGCCGCCAACAAGATAGGTTTTCATTTTACGATGTTGTCATACTTGAGAACTGATGATTAATCAGGGTTTTTTCGAGCTTAATACAGTTTGTGCCGCACACAGGGCAGCACCGGTATTAATATTAGCCCCCATTTCACTCATCACCGCTTCCAGTGAAGATAAACAAAGGAAGATATTTTCCGCGCGTGAGCTGTGACCCATCAAACCAATACGCCAGACCTTGCCAGCCAATGCGCCGAGACCTGCACCAATTTCGAGATTAAATTCGTTAAGTAAACGAGAGCGAACAGCTGCTTCATCAGTGCCATCTGGAATGGTTACTGAGTTTAGCTGCGGCAGGCGATAATCTTCATCTACAATAAATGAAAGCCCCATGGCTTCGAGACCAGCACGCAATGCAAGGTGGTTGTTATAGTGACGAGCCCATGAATTTTCCAGGCCTTCATCCTGTAGCATAACCAGTGATTCGTGCAGCGCATATAAGGCATTAACCGGTGCAGTGTGATGATAGGCGCGTTTGGCATTGGCTCCCCAGTATCCCATCACTAAATTGGTATCTAAAAACCAGCTTTGTACTTTGCTTTTGCGGCTGGTAATGACTTCAGCCGCGCGTTCACTGAAGCTCACTGGTGAGATGCCAGGTGTGCAGGAAAGACATTTTTGGGTGCCGGAATAAATCGCATCAATTTCCCAGTCATCAACTTTTAATTCGCTGCCGCCTAATGATGTCACCGCATCAACCAGTACCAGAGCGTCATTATGGTGAGCGATAGCACTTAATGTTTCTGCATCGGAGCGTGCCCCGGTTGAGGTTTCTGCATGCACAAAGGCGACCAG
>CAYQXD010000223.1:0-3793 GCA_964421315.1 uncultured Thiotrichaceae bacterium
TTCAGGTTTTTTTATTTTTATCATTTTATGGGTTTGCTAAATTCAGGTTTAACCAGCGTAGTTGAAACTTTATGGTGTTGCTGCGGTCATTTTCACCTGGTATTTTTTTAATGTGCTGATGCGCCGCAAATAAGGATCACTTGCTTTTAAAAAAGAAGGTAGCGTTCTCAGCGTTTCAATAGCCTTATCGCGAGTCACAAAATCGTTGTACAGTACGCCGTACCATCCACGCCCGTTTATTACTGTTTCATAGAGGTAAACCCGGGTAAAATCAAGCGTTGCCGGGGTATCGCGTAAAAATGCTTCGACTTTATCCGCATCAATGGTTCGCGCCATAAATAGTTGAATGCTATAGTGATTGTCTGCCGTCTCATGCAGCCATTGTCTGGTTATTTCCAGGCGCTCGGCTATGCTGTCAGGTGCAACTTTTTTCTGCTCATTATTATTTTTTACAGGCGGATTTTGCATACTCACTGCCGGCGCAACCGTTGCTTGTTGTGTGTTAGTCACGGGCATCTGTTTTAATGCTTGCAACACAACTGAGTCCGGCTTTTTCGGGGCATTATTTATTCGCTCTGACTTTACTGATTCTGTCTTTACTAATTCCGACTTTACTAATGTCGGCTTTATTAAATCTGTCTCCGCCTGGCTCAAAACGCCCGGGTGGTGACTTCCCATATAATAACCGGTAGTTAACGCAAGGATGACTAAAATAAAACCACCAGCAAGGTATAAATTATTCTTATTCTGGCTAACTTTTTGGCCGATTTTCTTAAATTCGCTATCCAGCGCAGCTGACTTTATGTGTGACGGAGTGATGGTATGACTGCCTTCTGAATATGCCGCCATTAAGGATTTGTCGGCAATAATATTTATTCGCCGCGTTAGCCCATCAGAATATTTTTTTACTACACCCGCCGTTTTTTTATTAAATATATCCGGTCCTTTATAACCGACTGCACGTAAGCGAAAATTCAGATACTGCAAGGTATCCTCCGGCGCAAACGGTGATAAATTAAAGCTATGGGTAATACGTTCTTTTAGCTGGCGTATATGTGGCTGGGCAAGTTTTTCATCCAGTTCCGGCTGACCAAACAATACCATCTGTAATAATTTGTTTTCATCTGTTTCCAGATTGCTTAACAGCCGAATCTCTTCCAGCGTTTCTATCGGCATGCTCTGCGCTTCTTCAACAAACAGAACCACCTGCCGATTGTCTGCATGTTTTTTTAGCAGATACGTCTGTATCTGCTGCATGATAGTCACTTTATTCATCTCACCTTTTACATCGAGCACATCGAGATGTAATTCATGCGCGATGACTTGCAGAATATTGTCGGGCGACAGGCTTGGATTGGCAATGTAAATGACATCAATATTACCGGATAATCTGACTTCCAGCATGCGGCACAACATGGTTTTACCACTGCCCACTTCACCGACAACTTTAATGATACCTTCACCGCTGTTAATGGCATACATTAATGCCTCTAACGCCGCACCGCGCTGACTGCCTTCAAAAAACAGGCTGGTATCCGGGGTAATTTTAAAAGGCGGGCGGCTTAGGCCAAAATGCTCCTGATACATTAGCTACCCATCAATATAATTCTGCTGAGCATCAGGGTGCCGACCAGGAGCAACGCTCTCGGACGGCCTTCTATGCTCCATGTTTTTGCACACGGCTATATAATGTAGTGCGGTTAATCTTTAGTGCACTTGCTGCTTTACTCACGTTGTTGTTATGCATTTCCAGGGCGATTCGAATGCTGCGACTTTCAATCTCGTCGATGAGTTTATCCAGATCAAATTCATCTGCACGCATTTTCCGCATAATCATCTCATCACTCACTGAAGTCGCATTTTCAACCAGTTTGGTTGCCGACAACTGGGTCTCCAGTTCATCCATTAATTGTGCTTTATTTACGCTTTGCCCGGGGTATTTTGTACCCAGACGGATAACGATATTTCTTAACTCGCGCACGTTGCCAGGATAATCATATTGCTGCCAAAGCTCTCTGGCACTTTCATCAAGGACAAAAGGTGAGACCGTATCTGCATACATTTCGATAAAGGTGTTTAACAACAGAAAAACATCATCACCTCTTGAACTGAGTGATGGCAGTTGAATATTCAAGATGCTTAGTCGATGATATAAATCATTTCTGAAGTTACCGTTTCTCACTTCTTCAGACAGGTTTTTGTTGGTTGCCGCCAGTATTCTTGCCTGCGAATGCAGCTCTCTGGTTTCACCCACGCGATAAAACTCGCCATTTTCAATAACGCGTAATAGTTTGCCCTGCAACGCCAATGGTAACTCACCAATTTCATCTAGCAGCAAGGCGCCTTTACCTACCTCTATAAAAAAACCTTTATGCGCCTGTGTCGCACCGGTAAACGCACCTTTGGCATGACCAAATAATTGCGCCTCCAGTAAATCCGGCGCAATTGCTGCACAGTTAATCGCCATGTAAGGCTCACCACTACGTTTACTGTTCTCATGCAAGGCGCGGGCGACCAACTCTTTACCAGTGCCGGATGCGCCTTCAAGCAACACCGGGAAAGGGGAGTCGGCAAATTGTGAAATCTGGTTATTCACCATTTGCATGACAACACTATCGCCAATAATTGAAACTGTTTTTTGCGCATCACGCTGCTGGTCAATTTTGTGCAGACGCTGATGATGCTGTAATCGCGCCAGCAACAACTCAGGCTCTGCTGGTTTGGCAATAAAGTCGACTGCACCAATAGTAAGCGCATGCTGTATATTTACGTCATTATCCTGACCCGATAATACCAGCACTTTCATGTTTGGTTGCAATGACAGTAACTCACGTATAAGGGCAAAACCTTCATCCGGCTTATGCGGGTAGGGTGGCAGCCCGAGATCAATCAACGCCAGAGCTGGCAAACCTTTAGCCTCATTAATTTTCTGAATTGCCTGGTGGCGTGACTCAGCGGTAATGAGATCATATTGCTTACGCAGCATAAAACCCAGACCTTCAATAATCAAAGGGTCATCATCAACCAGTAATAAACGGGTGGGTGTTTTTACTGAAGCGTCAGCATTTGCCGCTATGTCGTGTTGTTCATTTTCTTGCATCCAACTTCCCCAAAAAACTTTGTCATAATTATGACACCTTATATAGCATAAGTGTTGTTATGTTTCTCTTATGGTGCTGAAAAACCGGATTATTTGTAAAATAAAACAGGCTTAAAGCTGGGAATATTAGTTAAAAATATGTTTAGTAAATATTCAGTCATCCCATATTTACAGAAGGCGCGATGTTTTTTATTTGACAGTAGTAGATTCAACTAATTTCTTCAGGTTAAATGGAGGATATGTTTAATATCGTTCTCTACCAGCCTGAAATCCCGCCCAATACTGGCAATATTATTCGTCTTTGTGCCAATACCGGCTGTTATTTACATTTAATAGAACCGCTGGGATTTAAACTGGAGGATAAACAACTACGCCGTGCTGGTCTGGACTACCACGAGTGGGCAGACATTAAAATCTATCCAAGCATTGAAGAACTTAAACCCAAAAAAAGCGTTTATGCGCTGGAAACAAATGGTCAAAAACACTATCATCAGGCACGTTTTAATGCTGGTGATTACCTTGTATTTGGACCGGAAACCCGCGGGCTGCCTGAGGAATATCTAAATCGGCTGGATTTTGATCATGTACTGCGCCTGCCCATGCTGGAACATAGTCGCAGCCTGAATCTTTCTAACACTGTCGCCATCGTAACCTATGAGGCGCTGCGACAGAATCAGTTTGCTGGTTTGTTTT
>CAYQXD010000224.1:0-3681 GCA_964421315.1 uncultured Thiotrichaceae bacterium
CATCTGCTTATTGATGCCGCCCGTATGGGCGGCTTCCTGTTGTGGCGGCGGCTCTGCCACCTCATTAATCCTGCCCAAGTTTTCCAGTGCAATGATGGATATTTCTCTTGATATAGAGAGTTATAACGGTTTCTGGGATAGCAACGGCGACTACCGAAAAGACCCGCCGGGCAGCGACCTTAATCAGTATCGGCTAAACCTGGGTTATGCCATGCGCCTGGCATCACGTTGGCAGGCGGCGGTTGTTGTGCCTTATGTGTGGAACAGCAACCAGTATGCTGGTTTGTCATCCAACACTAATGGCCTGGGTGATATGACGCTGGGTTTAACTTATGAAGCCTTTGACGGCATCAAATGTATCTGGAAGGTTCGCAACTGGCGCGATCTCATCCCTGCGGCTTATTTTGGGGTGGCGTTAACCGTGCCGACAGGCATATCACCCTATGATGACGTGACCAACAGTTTTGATATTACCGGTCGGGGATTCTATCGCCTTGACGCTAACATGCTGCTCGATAAAACCATTTATCCGTGGAACGCTTCATTACTGCTTTCTTATGGTGTTCATCTGGAGCGAGATGTTAATCGTGAGTACGGTAAATTTGTCGAATCCTATAAAAAGGCGTTAGGCGACAGGATGCTGGGAACCGCAACCTTTGGTTATACCCACTTTCTCGACAACATGGATACCATGACCTTCACCCTTAGTTATTCACACTTGAGCCAGGATGCGGGCAGCATAAACAGCCGCCCGGACTTCACCACTGAAATGGAGAAAGATTCCATTGGCGCGATAGTGGCTTACTCTACAATGAACCGTGACTGGGTGTATAAACTCAGTTTTATTCATTCCAGACCAAAAGACGGCCAGGGGCTGAATTTTCCAGTGACTGATATTGTGACATTGGGGGTTAGCCATGTTTTCCGTTAGATTGATTGCTGGATTGATTATGAGGGCAGCTCTGTTGCTAGCGATGCTGGGTGTTACCGGCTGTGATGGCTTAACAGATGATCTGTTTCCTGATAGTGGTGACAAACGACCGGATGTTGAGGCTGGCACGAGTGGTACGCAAGTCGGGCAGTTATCACCAGATTTTTCGCTGGATGATACTCTGGGTAACAGCCGGGGTCTTTATGATGAGCTTTCAAATTCCAGTGGCGTAGTGCTGTACTTCACTATGTGGTGTCCCGTTTGTGATACTCACACAAGCCACATGCGTACAAAAGTCATACCGAACTTCCCTGCGGTTAGTTTTTTTCTGGTTGATTATGTAACGGGTTCAATAACCAATGCACGTGCCGCACAGCTATCCAATGGATATGCTGGTATAACAACACTGGCTGATGTTGATCAGGCTGTGTTTAATTTATATAAAGCATCCATGGGCACGACCATCGTCATCGACAGTGTCGGTAATATTGTCAGCATGAATGAGGATTACAAGGATGGTGTGAAACTGATACAAACATTGCAGGCGCTGCCATGAAGACAGTCGTAGGGTGGGCAAAAAAGCCTGCCCACCCTAAACTGCAATGAAGGCAGTTCAGCGATTAACAGTGTGTTTGACATGCTTAATTTTGACAGGAGCAGTATCATCCTTGATGACGGTGCAGGCCGAATACAGCCAAACCTCTTCTGAACCGTCAGCAGATGAAACAGCGAGCATGGAAAATGATGCTTATGCAGAAAGCCTGTTTAAAGGCAGATGCCAGATGTGCCATCAGCTTCCAGAACCGAGTATGTTAAAGCCAAAACAATGGAAGTTAATACTCACCGTTATGCAGCAAAGAATGCAGCAGGCGGGTGTGCCACCGTTGACTGAAGAAGAAACTGAAATGCTGCTGGAGTATCTGAGCGAACGTGCACGTTAGGCATAGGCTTAAGCAAAATTGCCATTACGCTTTTAATGTTCTACAGTATCCATATGGAAATATATCTCGACACGTGTAGCCTGCAAAGGCCTCTTGATGACAGAACAAACCCTCGAAACAATGTAGAAGCCGAAGCAATACTTACAGTTCTTGGAATTATTGAAAGGCATGACATTACACTTGTATCACCGGAAGCACTTGATTTTGAAATATCCAAAATACCCGATGAAGATCGCAGGAATAAAGTTTATGAGGTTCTTGATATTTCTGCTAAATATATAAAAATTAATAATGAGATTGAAAACAAAGCGAGGGAATATATCCAGCAAGGCATCAAACCAATGGATGCTCTTCATCTATCTTCTGCTGTAATAAACGAGATTGATTATTTCTGCACGACAGATGATGGTTTTTTAAAAAAGGCAAGGAGCAGTGACACTGGTAATACTGGTGTTTTATCTCCCCTTGAGCTAATAGTAGAGGTAATAAAATGAAAAATCTAAATACACATCCAACATCTGAGATCAATAAAAAAGCAATCCATATCCTATTTAAGAAAATGGGGGTAGTTGATACTTTTAAATATCTAAACCAGTTTTCACTTGGGCATGGTGATTATACAAAGGAAAGAGGAAAATGGCTTGATGATCTTACTTTGGAGGATATTGTTTCTGAAATTAAGGCACGTCGATGAACCTGTAGAAACACGTTAAATCAATAACTTGTGCTGTTTACTAATATTTCTTGATTTTTAACATGGAAACTTCCATGCTGTAGCATGACATAGTGTATTTGCGTAGTGGAGGGCGTATCAATGAATTCGATAAGAACAACTTATATGAATGGCAGGATAACCATCGACCCCAGCATATGTAATGGAAAACCGACTATAAGAGGCAAAAGAATAACAGTACAAACTATTATTGAGTTTCTCGGTTCAGGGGAAACGAAAAAAGAAATGCTTAAACAATATCCATCACTGGAGGAAGAGGACATTAATTCATGTTTAATTTTTGCAAGTGAGTTAATGAATCATAAATACACGCTTCAAGAAATCGCATAATTGTGAACAAACTCATTATTTTTCCATTATTATTTATCTTCAGTGGTTTGGCTCAGGCTCAAGCGCCACTGGCTAATTTATTGCTGGTGCCTGAGCCTGAGCGACATGCTGCGCCGGCTTTTACCATAGAAAATCTGCGCGGTGGTGATGTCACTCTGGCGGACTATAAAGGCAAGCTGGTATTACTTAATTTCTGGGCCACCTGGTGCGCACCATGCCTCAAAGAAATGCCGAGTATGGAAAAGCTGTGGCAAAAATACAAAGAACAGGGTCTGGTGGTTGTCGCGGTTTCAGTCGATGAAGGCTATAAAAAACGCATACAAACATTTTTAAAATTATACGATTTGAGTTTTCCCGTTCTGTTAGATCCGGAAAGTGAAGTGAGTGACCTGTATAAGGTATCGGGCATACCCGCAAGTTTTCTAATCGACCGCAACGGAAAAATCATCAGCCGACTTGTTGGTGAGGCTGACTGGTTTTCAGATGATGCCATTCAACTTGTGGAAGATCTTCTTTCTCAGTAATTAGTTGTATTAGCTCCGACTTGATCTGGCAAAGCATACCTGATTTATGTGTAGAGCGAATGGCTGAGTACGGTCATTAGCGGACGTTAAAAATTAAAAGCATTAGTCCGCGAAGGTCGCTCCTGCGCATCCTTGCGCCCGCGACATTAGTGCTATCCATGCACGTCAACGCAAAAGACGCGAAAAAAGCAAAAACAATGTAGGTTTACAGGAATAAAACTT
>CAYQXD010000225.1:0-3657 GCA_964421315.1 uncultured Thiotrichaceae bacterium
ACACGGGTTAGCATATCTGCTATAGGATCTGTCATCATAATGAAATACCTCTACCTATTGACCTTTACCAGCTGGCCTTAACAAGACCAGGAATGTCGCCACGCATAGCAGCTTCACGTAATTTATTTCTACATAAACCAAACTTACGGAATACACCATGAGGGCGACCGGTTATACGGCAACGATTACGACCACGTGCACAGCTGGAATCTCTTGGCAATGTTTGCAACTGACGCTGCGCTTCCATTTTTTCATCAAAACTTGCATTTTGATCAATCAGTACAGCTTTAAACGTTGCACGCTTCTCTGCATATTGTGCCACCAGGCGAGTACGTTTATGCTCACGAGCAATCATAGATTTTTTTGCCATGTTATTTACTACCCTGCTTGGTTTCACCTTGCTTGGCTATACCTTTAAAAGGAAAATTAAATTCTTTTAACAATGCCAGACCACTTTCGTTATCTACTGCTGTTGTGGTTATACAAATATCCATTCCGCGAATTTTATCGATTTTTTCGTATTCGATTTCAGGAAAAATAATCTGTTCTTTAACACCCATGTTGTAGTTACCACGTCCATCGAATGATTTTGGATTTAAACCGCGGAAATCTCGAATACGGGGAACTGAAATACTGATCAGACGATCGAGAAATTCATACATTCTTTCACTTCGCAGTGTCACCTTGCAACCGATTGGGTAACCATCACGTACTTTAAACGATGCTACCGATTTACGCGCCAGGGTAGTTACTGGTTTCTGGCCAGCAATTTTTTCCATATCTGACAAAGCATTTTCTAATACTTTTTTGTCACCAATGGCTTCACCTAGACCCATGTTTATAGTTATTTTTGTAATACGTGGCACGTCCATTACGTTTTTGTAAGCGCCAGTAGTCATTAGATTCTTAACTACAGTATTACGATAAAATTCTTGTAATCTTGACATTATTATTTACCTTAAACGTCTATAATTAAACGTCTACAACCTCGCCATTAGACTTGAAGTAACGTACTTTACGACCATCTTCCAGCGTTTTAAAACCAACACGATCGCCTTTATTGGTCATGGAATTAAACAGCATCACATTCGATATATTTATTGGCATTGCCTTATCAACGATGCCACCTTCAACACCTGCCATGGGGTTTGCTTTAGTGTGCTTTTTAGCCATATTTATCGCTTCAACAAGAACACTATCATCAGCTACATTTAATACTGTACCTTGACGACCTTTGTCCTTTCCAGCAATGACAATGACCTGATCACCTTTTTTAATACGTTTCATACTCTTCTTTCCCGTTATCATCAATCATGAATATCTGGAACTTACGATTGCCTATTAACTATAACTACAGTGGCGCGATCAAAGTACTTCTGGTGCAAGTGAAACAATTTTCATGAACTTTTCATTACGTAATTCACGGGTTACCGGACCAAAAATACGCGTACCAACAGGCTGCAGGTTAGCATTTAATATAACAGCAGCATTACTATCAAAGCGAATTGTTGAACCATCAGAGCGACGCACACCTTTTTTAGTGCGAACCACTACTGCATTATAAACTTCACCTTTTTTTACTTTACCGCGAGGTATCGCATCTTTAATACTCACTTTAATAACATCACCAACACGAGCATAACGACGATGTGAACCTCCTAGAACCTTGATGCACATCATGCTACGTGCGCCACTGTTATCAGCAGAGTTTAAAATTGTTTGCATTTGAATCATGGTTGTTTCCTATTGGACTCTAATTATTAAAGTCCATCTATTTTTGTTTCTATTTTTAGATCGGGCATTAAAGCTCTGGAGCTTTTTCAACAATCTTTACAAGTTTCCATGATTTGGTCCTGGACATAGGACGACACTCTTCTATTAAAATAGTATCACCTTCATTACACTCGTTAGATTCATCGTGAAGTCGAATTTTGGTAGAACGTTTAATAAATTTTCCGTAAATAGGATGTTTAATTCGACGTTCAATCATAATTGTTGCAGATTTATCACCAGCATTGCTGGTTACTACACCTTGAAGTGTTCGTTTGCTTGTTGCAGTAGTATCACCACTAGCATCAGCGGCTGTATCAACACTGGTCATTATGAATTACCCTTTTCTTTAATAGTAGATCGTTTAGTTGCCGCTTTATTTGCGAGTTTATCTTTATGACTCATTTCTGTTAATACTGTTTTTATACGTGCAATGTCATGTCGAACAATGCTAAAGCGATGGATTTTTGGTGTATTGCCCGAACCCATTTGCATACGTAAGTTAAACTGTTCACGACGTAAATTTATAAGCTCTACGTTTAAGTCTGTTTCAGACATGTTTCTATATTCTTGAGCAGAGGCCATTTACATCACCGCACGGATTACAAAAGTTGTTTTAATTGGCAATTTATTTGCCGCCAGCCGAAAAGCTTCGCGTGCCAGCTCTTCAGACACACCTTCCATTTCATATAACACAGTACCTGGTTGCACTTTAGAACACCAGTAATCCACATTACCCTTTCCTTTTCCCATACGAACTTCAAGTGGTTTACTCGAAATAGGCACATCAGGAAATATACGAATCCATATTTTACCGGTACGTTTTACTTTTCGTGTCATTGCACGACGTGCAGCTTCGATTTGACGGGCAGATACACGACCTCGTTCTGTGGCTTTTAAGCCATATTCACCAAAGCTGACTTTATTACCAGACTGAGCAAGACCACGGTTCTTGCCTTTAAACATTTTGCGAAATTTTGTACGCTTAGGTTGTAACACTTTATAATCCTCTAATAACGGCGTCTAATTATGACGTTGGCTTGCCTGGTGAGCATTTACTTACTGCCAGCATTCATACCAGCGCCTGTCCTGGTCGCTTTTTTGGGGTCTTCTTTCTTTTGGACTTTATGGGTCGTGTCTTTTGTTTCTTTGTCTTTATAAAGATCAAAAACTTCGCCTTTATAGATCCAGACCTTAATTCCTAAAATCCCGTAGGTTGTCAAAGCCTCGAAGGTACCATAATCAATATCTGCACGTAAGGTATGCAAAGGCACACGACCTTCGTGATACATCTCACTACGTGCAATTTCAGCACCATTTAAACGCCCACCAATTTTAATTTTAATACCTTGCGCTCCCATGCGCATAGTATTTTGTATTGCACGTTTCATGGCACGCCTAAACATAACTCGGCGCTCTAGCTGTTGCGCAATACTTTCAGCAACCAATTTTGCATCAAGTTCTGGTTTGCGTATTTCTTCAATGTTTACTTTGACACTGTTGATATGCAAACCTATAATCTTTGCAATTTCCCTACGCAGCACTTCTATATCTGCGCCTTTTTTACCAATTACCACCCCAGGGCGAGCTGTGTGTATAGTGATATTTGCCGAACCAGTGGGTCGCTCAATTTGTATACGACTGACGTTGGCATTTGCCAGTTTCTTATGTAGATACTCTCGTACCTGTATATCTGCATTCAGAAGATTGGGAAAATCTTTTTTTGATGCATACCATCTCGCATTCCAATCTGCTGAAATACCTAAACGCATACCTACTGGATGTACTTTTTGACCCATTATTCAGTTCTCTTATTGGTCGCTGCTGACGCTGCATTTATCATTATGTATCTTGTGTATCATTGTAAATCATTGTAAATCATTGTAA
>CAYQXD010000226.1:0-3582 GCA_964421315.1 uncultured Thiotrichaceae bacterium
GCAGGCAAACCGGTGATGCTGTATTTTTATGCTGACTGGTGTGTTTCCTGCAAAGAAATGGAAGCTTTTACCTTTTCCGTTGCCTCTGTGCATCAAGCGTTAAGCGGTGTGGTTTTATTAAAGGCGGACGTTACCCCCAATGATGAACTGGACACCGCATTATACAAACACTTTGGCATCATCGGCCCGCCTTCGATTATGTTTTTTGGAACGGATGGTGTTGAACGTAAAAACTACCGGGTGGTGGGTTATATGCCTGCTGAGGAGTTTAGTCCTCATATAAAAAATGCAGTCACACAAAGCCTGTAAAAGTTACTAAAATGAAAAACACCTTAATTTTTATTTTCGCCATTCTTATTGCAGCGGGCAGTGGCTTCGCTTTACAAAAACACCTTAATCAAGAGCCAGTGCAGAATAATAACCCCGCTACGGGTTTACAACGTGCTGAATTTTCTGCTGCGGACTTAAACGGTCAATTACGTAATATTAATGAATGGGATGGCCAGTTAATTTTTCTAAATTTCTGGGCGACCTGGTGCCCACCCTGCAAAAAAGAGATTCCCGATTTTATCGAACTACAAAAAGCCTATGGCGATCAGGGTTTACAATTTATTGGTATTGCCATTGATAACGAAAATGCCGTTGCTGAATTTTCAGAAAATATAGGAATAAATTACCCAACACTGGTT
Source organism: uncultured Thiotrichaceae bacterium (assembly GCA_964421315.1). Classification (GTDB taxonomy): domain Bacteria; phylum Pseudomonadota; class Gammaproteobacteria; order SZUA-229; family SZUA-229. The sequence continues at coordinate 690 of CAYQXD010000226.1, forward strand.
GTAGAAGCCGATGGTATAACACTGGCAAAACGGTACGGCAACACTATCGGTGCGCTGCCATACACGGTAATCATCAATCGTGACGGCGAAATTAGCCACACGATCGTGGGAGAACTCAGCAAGATACGGGCAAAAGAACTCATGGAAAAACACGGCATCCGTCTTTGATTTACTTAAAATATGACTATTTCGCGATTTTCGCTACAAATTCACCGAAATAGTGGACATTTAGCCGGTTTTTATGCACAATCACCTGCGTATAACATTAAGCTAACACAACAGTAACAATGCCTGATTTACTCGTCATCAATGGTCCCAATCTAAACTTGTTAGGCACTCGTGAGCCTGGGCATTATGGTCTGGACACGCTTGATGACATCAACGGTAAGTTATCACAGATGGCGGCTGATAACAGCCTCAGCCTGGAAAGCGTACAAAGCAATAGTGAGGCTGAGCTAATTGAGTTTGTGCATGGTGCCGCAAAAGAAAATGTACGTTTTATCATCATCAACCCGGCTGCATTTACCCACACCAGCATCGCGCTGAGAGATGCTTTAAGCGGCGTAAATATACCGTTTGTTGAAATTCATTTATCCAATGTTCACGCACGTGAAAAATTTCGTGAACATTCCTATTTTTCTGATATTGCGGTTGGCGTTATCTCAGGTCTGGGCGCGTTGGGTTATGAACTGGCATTACAGGCAGCCATCAAATATTTACAGCAGAAACAATAACGCACATAATAACAAAATCAGGGTTAACCACCCAAAAGGTCTCACTTATGGACATTCGAAAAGTAAAAAAATTAATCGAGCTACTGGAAGAATCCGGTATTGCAGAAATTGAAATTAATGAGGGCGAGGAATCGGTACGTATTTCCCGCTACCCCACTTCGGGGCCCGCGATGGCGATGCAGCCCATGCCAATGCACCCCATGTCTACACAGCCATGGGCTGCAGCAGCGCCTGCTCCTGCCGAAACAGCCTCTGCTGACGACACGACTGACAAAGCGGGCAATGAGTGCGCCATCAGCGGTCACACTGTAAAGGCACCAATGGTAGGTACTTTTTATACCTCTGCCTCACCGGGGGCACCAAACTTTTGTAAAGTCGGTGACAGTGTCAGCGAAGGCGATACCGTTTGCATCATTGAAGCGATGAAGATTCTTAACCAGATTGAAGCCGATAAGTCTGGTGTCGTTAAAGCCATTCTTGTTGAAAACGCCCAACCTGTTGAGTTTGGCCAACCACTTATTGTTATCGAATAAGGCGCTATCACATGTTATCAAAAGTTGTTATCGCCAACCGAGGCGAAATTGCATTACGCATACTGCGAGCGTGTCGTGAGCTTGGTATCAAAACCGTTGCCGTGCATTCAGAAGCTGATCGCGACCTGAAACATGTTCGCCTGGCAAATGAATCAGTCTGTATTGGCCCTGCACCCTCTGACCAAAGCTATCTGAACGTTCCCGCAATCATCAGCGCAGCCGAAGTTACAGACGCTGTTGCCATCCACCCCGGCTATGGCTTTTTGTCAGAAAATGCTGATTTTGCCGAACGTGTCGAAGACAGCGGCTTTATTTTTATTGGCCCAAAACCTGAATCTATTCGCATTATGGGTGACAAGGTCGAAGCCATCAAAGCAATGAAAAGTGCGGGTGTTCCATGCGTACCCGGTTCTGATGGCCCACTGGGTGATGATAACGATACTAATACACAACTGGCCAATAAAATTGGTTATCCCATTATTATTAAAGCCGCAGGTGGCGGCGGTGGTCGTGGTATGCGAGTCGTCAATTCTGACGCGACCTTAATGAATTCGATTGCTTTAACCAAACAGGAAGCGGGGTCATTTTTCGGTAACAGCATGGTATATATGGAAAAATACCTGGAAACGCCACGCCATGTTGAAATACAGGTTTTATCTGACGGCCAGGGCAATGCCATCCATCTTGGCGAGCGTGATTGCTCCATGCAGCGACGTAACCAGAAAGTGGTAGAAGAAGCCCCCGCGCCAGGTATCACCCCCAGGCAACGCAAAAAGATTGGTCAACGCTGCGTTGATGCCTGCATCAAAATAAACTATCGCGGCGCAGGCACCTTTGAATTTTTATATCAGGACGATGAATTTTATTTCATTGAAATGAATACGCGGGTACAGGTAGAACATCCGGTGACTGAAATGATTACCGGTGTCGACATCATCAAAGAACAGCTCTACATTGCCGCTGGCGAAAAACTTCGCTACAAACAGAGTGATATTGAAATCAGAGGCCACGCCATTGAATGTCGCCTGAATGCAGAGCACCATAAAACCTTTATTCCCTCACCCGGTACCATTGAACGTTACCACGCACCCGGCGGCCCCGGCATTCGTATCGACACCCATATCTATGGCGGCTACACAGTGCCACCACATTACGACTCAATGATTGGCAAGTTGATTGCTTATGGCTGCAACAGAGAAGTCGCACTAGCGCGCATGCAAGGTGCACTCGATGAAATCAGCATTACCGGCATTAATACCAATATAGAACTGCATAAAGAAATTATTGCTGACTCAAATTTTCAGGCGGGTGGCACGAATATTCATTATCTTGAAAAGAAACTCGGGCTTTAGTTTTAAGTTTTAAGTTCGGTAGGCTGGGGCGAGGCACGAACCCCAACAGGTCAGCGTGGCAGGGTTCCGTCCTCTCCGTCCTTTGGTTCGTTAACAGCACATCCATGTGCTACTGCTGGTTCGTAAACGGCACGTCCATGTGCCACTACTGCTGGGATTCATAAAAAACATTCACCCCAACCTTGCTGATTTCAAAAAATCATTCCCAAATCTGTGTCTAACTCAACGACTATGGACTGAAAGTCCATAGGTTGTTCTAATCAGGACTAAAAGT
>CAYQXD010000227.1:0-3579 GCA_964421315.1 uncultured Thiotrichaceae bacterium
CTGTCATGGTAGCTGTTAAGTCAGTCGCTTACAGCAAACACACACGAGGAAATCTACCTGATGCGGTCTCACCGCGGCCTGTCTTTTTAGGTCATCCATAAACGCTGACAGGGTCACTAGACATTCAGCGGTTAACCTGGTGCTGGCGCTATTCAAAGAGGCAGGTTTACTCAGTGGTTGAGGAAATAAAGATAGACGCCCATAGTTTAAAAACACTTTGCACAATCGTTCAATCATCAAAGAACGAAAAAGTAGCACCAATAGATTGAATCAGAGAGAAGTACCAGATGGTTTTATGTGAAACAGCCAGTTTCACTTTAAGCAGACAACTGTAATCACTGAACGGTTTTTATCGTCCTGTTTTTTTATTGTTTATTGAGGTTAATTAACTACTGGAAAAGAATTTTTCACACTGTTTCATACCATATGAAGAAGCAATGGATGCATTTCAGCAAGGCCTTGCATCCAATCCGGCAGCTGAATGGTTACGTGTATGGCTGGCTGCAACTTATGCACAGTCCGGAGATATTGACAATGCAAACTGGGAAGCAGAACAAGTTCTATCATCAAACCCTAACTTTTCTGTCGCACGCATGGAAGAATCATTTCATTTCAAAGATCCGGAAGAATTGAAACACTTTACTGATGGATTACGACTGGCAGGTTTTAAATAAGTCAGACATCATTAAATTTTTATTTGTATATAACTTACTCACAACCACTTAACAAATTTTTGTGAGAACCACTTCAGCAAGCGCTTGAGATTCATCGACACCTCTACGATTACTCGAGCTTGTTACTTTCAGATATGTAGTAGTAATCTTTGAACCCGCTTTCGAAATCGGACGATAATCATCGAATATTTAATTTTCTATAACTCCTAACTTCTGGATCGATCAGTCCGGTTTCCTTGATCTTTAGGTTTCAGTTTTTTCTGAACAGCCTTGTTCAAATCTTCTAATAACGGTTCGGTTCGAGGTCAATTTTATGAATGCGTGTAGCGTTCTGCACGCTCATCAAGTGCGCCATCATATTGAAAAATTCAGAGCGCATGTCTGGACATCCTCTATCGAGAAAAATTTCGACAGCCTCCGGGCACTGTTGGATTACCTTTGCTACTTTCATATCCGCAGTAATAGTATTCATAGCTATTGGCCTCCACTAGTCATTTAAGTATCAACTATAAATTTAGCACCAAACAGTTACAATGAGGAATCTATCGATCCGTGAAGATCACTTATGGGTCGACAGCTGTCATATAGAGGTTTCAGTGGTAATTTGGTAAAACTACCATGAATGCAAACAAACTCGACAGGTTCTAAGTGTCTCCTTTGGATAGTTTTTTTTCTGACAGCAACATTCCCCAGATGCCGGCTTTGTGGTGTTCAACGACTATTAAACAAATCATTCGCAAAAATATCATTTAAACAGGCACTTTCAATCAACAACGGACCTTAAGCTGATTGAACTGTCCGCGAATTTTCGGCGGCGGGTTCAATAGATTACATCAATTGGTGACCCCATTGGCTATAGATCTGCCTGCATCTTTTTCTTCAACTAAATTCGGTAAATCTTGCTCCAGCCAGATGTGTTTTCCTTCGAGCACATCCCGTGCTAATTTATAATTTTGCGTATCATCGTTGTTGAAAATAGTTTTGAACAGACGTTTTACCCGGCGACGACTTTGACAACAAAATAACACAGCCATTTCAACGGGTACATCATTATCTGGTTGTGCACGCAACATGGCCTGTGCGTGTACGCAACTTGCCGTCATTGCGTATAACTCGGCACCGATATCAATCAGGCGAGCGAGCACTGACTGCCGTTTTTCCAACCGTGTGCCAAATATAACAATGGCGTGGAACAGGGCTCGGGCAAGTCGAGGTAAATATTTTTGTTTCTGCTCTTCAGTACCAAAATGCAGCAATGGCTGTGGCGCACCGATAGATTGATGCGCCACCAGTAAAGTTGTCAATGATGCATCGACACTGGTCACCATGCCCATCGCTTTCCCATAACTTCTCGGTGACAGACTCAGACCGCCGTATTGCTGCAGAATCTTAATGCCAAAGGCACCGATCACCTTAAACTGCTCGATTACCCACAGAGGGATTTTGTGCTCTCGCTCTATCTGATCGGTATCAATGTATTCCAGCACGTGTAGTGGTTCTTCGCTCACGCAGGCAAGCCAACGGATGCCCGCTTTGTAGTAATAATTATATAAGTGTGTACTACTGAACTGGGTTACATGTCTAAAATCAAGAGTAAGTTTGATAAACTTAACGTAAAAGTCATTGGGGAATTAGTAAATATGGCCAACTTATGCTTCCATTATGCGGACAAACTATAATCCAGTGTACATAACAGGCGAACTATACGCAGTTGGCGCTTTTTAAGACATCGTTCAACCATGCTTCAACTGCTCGAAATTCTTACCGGTAGGGTTCTGGAAAACCTGCAACTCAAATTCAGTCAGCACTGCCAACAGGTGATCAAAAATATCTGCCTGGATGGCTTCATAGGCAACCCAGTCGGTAATGTTAGTAAAAACATAAATCTCTATCGCTATGCCTTTTTCACCAGGTGCCAGTTGCCGCACCAGGAAGGTCAGTTTTTGGTGGATTTTGGCGTGATTCTTTAAATACGCTTCTATATACGCTCGAAAGGTTCCTATATTGGTCAAGCGGCGACCATTCACCAGTGCCTGCATATTGATATTTCTATCAGCATTTGAGCATTCAATTTCTGCTATTTTTGAATCCAGATAGGGTTTCAGCAATTCAAACGTCCTGAATTTTTCAATCATCTGCTCATCGCAAAAACGAATACTGGTCTGATCGATATAAATGGCGCGTTTAATGCGGCGGCCACCACTCATCGACATACCCCGCCAGTTTTTGAACGAGGAATCAATAAGTTTGTGCGAAGGAATAATTGAAATAGTTTTATCCCAGTTCTGAATTTTTACAGTATGCAGTGCAATATCAATAACATCGCCGTCTGCCCCGAATTGAGGTACTTCCAGCCAGTCACCAATTTTGAACAGATCATTTGAATGTATCTGAATACTGGCAACAAACGATAAAATCGTATCCTTAAATATTAATAGCAAAACAGCCGTTAAGGCACCGATGCCGCTGAGCAAATAGACCGGTGATTTATCAATCACAATAGAAATAACAACAATACCACCCAGAATATTTAAAATAAGTTTGCTTATCTGTAGATAGCTTTTGATGTTCAGTATTTGAGCAAATTTACTTTGTCTATAAATGACATTGGCCACACCTAAAAAAGCATTGGCCAACAAGATCAAAACAATAACCAGTAAGGCGAATAACCATCGCCTGATATAATCACTGTATTCGGGAAACAGATCCGCAAGCAGATAAATGACCAGTAAAGGCACAATATAAGCCAGACGCTTAAACACACTCTGCTCGACAAAAACATCATCCAAATGCGTTGCTGTGTGTTTAAACAGCCGGATCAGTGATGCCATAATAATTCGGCTGGCAAATAAATAAGCCAACCAACTGATCACCAGCACCACTACAGCTAACAGATAAGGGCTAG
>CAYQXD010000228.1:0-3579 GCA_964421315.1 uncultured Thiotrichaceae bacterium
TTCGCATTCTTAAACAAAGATATCATTTCCGGGAAACGTATACGATTTGTATAAAACCCTGAGTTAACAAAAAATTCTGACTCCCAGATACGTTCACTAAACCGTAGATTATTAAGTGAGCCACCAAGATGATCCTTTAAATCGACTCGATGTGAGGCCACACCCTCAACGGTTAGCACACGGAAACATTCACGCATTGTATCCAGGAACTCATGCTTACGAACATGTTCCAGCACTGCTTGTGAGAAAATTAGATCTACCGTACTCGTTTCAATAGACTAAAAACTTTTCAAACCTTGCGTTAAGTAACGGGAATCACAGGCTTTAAGAATTTCATCCAGTGTCACTGCTGCTGAAATATCTGGTGGATTCAGACCACTACGATCAAGAACTTCAACAAATTTACGATATCCGGCTATATCTGTCGTTGCGAATGAACCCGCATCAAACAGGATAGATTTGGCTCCATAACATGCAGCCACAAGTGCGGTGGCAATACTATCACCTGGCCCTATTTCAAGTATGGTTTTCCCTTGAAGTTTCCCTTCCAACCCTGCTCTGGATACGTGTTCATTAAACACATCGAGCACATAAGAGGCCTGATCCATATAGCCATGTCGAAATAGACCTAAACGCTGCCAGAAACTATAACCTATGGGTATCCGGGATAAAACAATTTTTGCTAAAATTTTAAACCACCAGGGTATTAATTTTTTCATACAGTATTACCTTTCTGTTCTTCTAACCACGCCTGAAACATCAGCACATCCCATAAATAATAATGCCAGCGACGTTTACCGCTGACGTGTTCCTGCCACATTTTACGAATAGGCTCCGGGTGAAAAAAGCCTTCTTCTCTTAGTCTCTTTTCGCTTAATAATTCTTCGGCCCAGTCTCGCAAAGGGCCTCGTAACCATTCATCTATGGGTACGCCAAAGCCCATTTTGGGTCGCTCCATTAATTCACGCGGTACATAGCGATACAGGACTTCACGTAATATCCACTTGCCTTTGCCGTCTTTATATTTCATCGACATCGGTAGCTGCCAGGAAAATTCCACCACTCGATGATCCAGCAGTGGCACACGCGCTTCAAGGCTAACCGCCATGCTGGCTCGGTCTACCTTGGTGAGAATGTCATCGGGCAGGTAGGTCATGCTGTCGAGATACATCATGCGCTCACGTAAACCCGGTAGTGCTGGTGAGTTTTCTGAATTATTGAACAGGGTTAAAGGCTCTTTACCGCCAATCACGATTTCCTCTGGATTTTTCCAGTGTGACACCAGGCTGTGGTAATAGGACTCGCCTACACCCTGTCTTACTACATCGGCCAGTTTTGGTAACCTATCGACAAGATGAGCAAGCTGCAATCGTTTTGGCAACACTTGCTGCATATTTTCCAGTGCAGCACCGGGTAGCATATTGATAGTACCAGCCAGAACCCTACGCAGTGGAGACGGTAACAGTCGCAACTTGCGCCACATTTGATAACCCTGGGTATAGCGGTTATAACCACAAAAAAGTTCATCACCACCATCGCCAGACAGACTCACTGTGACATGTTTACGCGCTAGTTCACTGACCAGTAAAGTCGGGATTTGTGAGGAATCGGAAAAAGGCTCATCCCAGATGGTTGGCAACTTTGGGATCACTGCCATCGCATCCTTCGGGCTTACATACAATTCGGTATGCTCGGTGCCAAGGTGTTTTGCTACCGCTTTGGCGTGAACCGCTTCGTTATAACCTTTTTCATGAAAACCAATGGTAAAGGTTTTTACCGGTTTATCTGACTGCGCCTGCATTAATGCAGTAACCAGGGTGGAATCAAAACCACCCGATAGAAACGCCCCCAAAGGTACATCCGATGCCATGCGTCCCAGCACCGCATCACGCAATAAAACATCTAACTCATTGACTGATTTCTCTACATCGACTTTTAAATTTGCACTGCCTTTTTCTGCAACTTCTGCCAGATTCCAATAACATTGTGGTTTGGAAATTTCCTTGCCGGCATCTTTAATCACTACAAAATGTGCGGGTGGCAATTTAGCGATACCCTGATAAATACTCCAGGGTGTCGGCACATAATTATGGCGCATGTAAAGCGTTAAGGCATCCCGATTAATATTACCTTGCCACTTTGGATGGGCACTAAAGCTCTTTAGCTCTGAGCCAAATAAAAACAGATTGCCATTACAACCATAATAGAGTGGTTTTTCACCCATGCGATCACGGGCGAGATACAAGGTTTTTTCAGTATTATCCCAGAGCGCAAAGGCAAACATGCCATTAAGCCGCTGTAATGCTCCCTCGACTCCCCAGTGCCTGAGCGCTGCCAGTAAGGTTTCAGAATCCGAGTGACCGCACCAGTCAAAATGGCCGTTCTGTTTTTCCAGTTCGGTTCTTAAATCCTGATGATTATAGATTTCGCCATTGTAAACCAGGGTAAAGCGCCCACAGGGTGAGTGCATCGGCTGATGACCTGCTGGCGAAAGGTCAATAATTGACAGTCTACGATGCGCAAGCGCCAGGTCGCCTTCGTTGTTTAACCAGATACCGACATCGTCCGGACCGCGATGCTGTATGCGCATTGCCATCCGCTCAATAATTATGGCATCAGCACCACGATTATCCCAATATCCTACTATGCCACACACAGCCCACGCACTCCCATTTTATCTCAAGCTTCTGACTTTAGGTTTTAAACCGACATGATGAATTGTTCTATGGAATCAATCTTTTTTATGAGTTGTTCAGGAGTCTTGTGTGTCTGAATATCCATTTTGAGTTCCTCTAAACGATATTCTATGTCCAGCTTGATTTTTTCATCTATAAATGAGTGCTTGAACTCCTTGATAAGAACCTGCTTGTTAAAATACTTTTCTGCGATATTCATTTTTCACCTCGGTATAATTTTCTGATGGTTTTTGCTCTTTCGATCTCAGCCTTAGGAGTTTTTCGTGTTTTCTTCACAAAACCATGACATCGTCTGGACCACGGTGCTGGATACGCGCAGCCATTTGTTCAATGGTTGCAGCATCAACGCCACGAGCATCCCAGTAACCAACTATGCCGCACATTAATTATTTCCCGCCTTTCTGTAACTTATAAAACCTGTCAACAACAAAACTATCGGGACTATCCATTTAATAAAATCAGAAATTTTTTCAAAATGGAATAATACATTTGTCTTCCATTCAAATAGCGCCAACCTGGGATAAGATGTAAAGCTGTTATTTTCACGAGAAGTAATAATATCAGCAATGTGTTTTACATTTTCATTATCCCCTCTCCCTGCATAAAGCTGTAGAACCAACTCAGGGGACCTTGACAGCTCATCCAATGACAGTATTCTATTGTCTGCCAAGAGTGGGACAACTTCTAAGTCAGGATCAAATAGATGCCAATCGTTGTCATACCAGGCTTCCATAACCACATGGCCATATAAGCCAACTGATCGTGTGCGTATACCTTGCGACTCTGCTAGTATTTGTAATAAATAAGATTGCTCACTACAAAGTGAGGAATGACCATTTCTCAGTACTACCTCTGGTAGTCTAATGTATAAAAAGACAGGATG
>CAYQXD010000229.1:0-3566 GCA_964421315.1 uncultured Thiotrichaceae bacterium
TTTGAATACCTGGTTATTAATGATAACTTTGATGAAGCGAGAGATAATCTGGTTGCAATCATTAAGGGTAATCGTATGTTATTTGAGCATCAATCACAAAAACATGCAGCACTGCTGGCAGAGCTTTTAAATACAGGTGATTAATTAATAGCTCGTAGGGTGGATAAGCATAGCGCATCCACCGGAACATTACGAAAGGTGGATGCGCTATGCTTATCCACCCTGCTAACTACCGACAGTCTAAAAATCAGATGCCAGCAGAATTTATTAAGAAGTTACACATTTTAAGTATAATTTTATAGAACATTGGAGAATAAACTATGGCACGTCTAACAGTAGAAGATTGCCTTGATAACGTAGAAAACCGATTTGACCTGGTACTGGTTGCCTCGCAACGTGCTCGCCAACTGGCAATGGGTGCTGAAGCATTAGTGCCGGAGGACAATGATAAGCCAACGGTAATAGCATTACGTGAGATTGCAGAAAATGTAATTAACAGGGAAATTCTTGATGCACCACCAGAAGCGGCAGCGATGGATGATATCGAATCCATGATTGAAGGTGATCTATCCGCAGAGCTTGAAAACAGCCTGAAGGAAGCGCTTAAAGATAACCTGTAAGATAATTTGTAATGAAATAGTGTTGTCCTAAAAAATAATTTTGGAATGAACCTGGATAACGGGCATATCAAACATGCGTAACATGTGTTTGATATGCCCGTTTTTTGTTGAGCAACATATTTTTATACAATTATCCTCTATAAGTTGTTAAATTAGATAAATGACTAAAGTTAGCTCAAACAATGGCAGCTCGAAAAATGACGCAGGATGGATAAAAGAAGAACGATTTTTAATTTCTGATCTTTGTGACTTGATTTCACAATACATGGATCAGGAGCAGGTAAAAGAAGTTTATAAGGCCTATCTTTTTGGTGCACAGGCACATGAAGGCCAACATCGCATTTCAGGTGAGCCCTATATCTACCACCCCATTGCTGTTGCGCATATTCTTGCGCAAATGCACATGGATGTTAAAAGCATTGTTGCTTCTATTTTGCACGATGTTTTAGAAGATACCCCAGCAACCAGAAACTTAATTGAACGCGAATTTGGTCATGACGTTGCACATTTAGTTGATGGCGTTAGCAAGCTTACGCATCTTAAATTTAAAAACAAGATAGAGCAGCAGGCAGAAAATATACAAAAAGTGTTGCTGGCGATGGCGAAAGATATTCGCGTCATTATGATTAAACTGGCAGATCGTCTGCACAATATGCGCACACTGGGTGCATTGAAACCTGAGAAGCGCCGCCGGATTGCGCAGGAAACCCTGGAGATATATATTCCTATTGCCAATCGACTGGGTATTTTCACTATTCGCCATGAACTGGAAAATCTGGTTTTTAAAGCCATACATCCATTACGATACCAGGTGCTGGAACATGCGGTAAATAAAGCCAGTGGTCACCGCAATGAGTTAATTGATAAAATTAATCAGGCATTGAGTTCAAGGCTGGTTGAGATGTCACTTGAGGCACAGATTGTTTCTCGTAAAAAACATTTGTTTAGTGTCTACAACAAAATGCGGGATAAGAGTTTGCCGTTCTGTAAAATTTTGGACGTTTATGCGTTACGTGTTTTAGTCGACTCTGTTGATGACTGCTACCGCGTGTTAGGTATCGTGCATAACCTGTTTAAACCCATACCCGGGCGATTTAAAGATTATATTGCGATTCCTAAAAGTAATGGTTATCAGTCATTACATACCGCATTGTATGGGCCTCATGGTATTCCGATGGAAGTACAGGTGCGTACACAGGAAATGGATAAATTTGCAGAAAGCGGCATTGCTGCTCACTGGTTATATAAATCACCGGATGAAAAAGGTGAGATTGTCGCACATGCTCGGGCGCGAGACTGGTTAACCGGGATTTTAGAGATGCAGCAATCGGCTGGTGATTCGCTGGAATTCCTTGAAAATGTAAAAGTTGATTTGTTTCATGATGAGGTTTATGTCTACACCCCGGACGGTGACATCATGAAACTGCCGAGAAATGCAACACCGGTCGATTTTGCTTACGCAGTGCATACCGATATCGGTAATCGTTGCGTTGCGGTAAAACTGGATCACAGCTTTGCGCCTTTAAACACGCCGTTATACAGTGGTCAGACAGTTGAGATTGTCACCTCACCAAGTTCCCGTCCGAATGCAGCCTGGTTAAATTATGTGGTGACTGCAAAAGCCAGAAGTAATATCCGTCATTATCTGAAAAACCTGCAGTCTGATGAGGCAATGTCACAAGGCAGACGCTTGTTAGAGCGCTGTTTAAAACCTTTGGGTATGCGGTTGGATAAAGTTAAGAAAAAAAATCTTAAAGCGGTGTTAGCAGAATACGGTTTTACACAATTAAGTGAGTTGCTGGAGGACGTTGGTTTGGGTAACCGCCCACCAAGCCTGGTAGTAAAGCGGTTGGTGCCTGAACGTGTTTCCGACGGTGAATCTGAAGAAACAAAGGAAATGAAATCGCAATCGGCACTGGCAATTAGTGGTACTGAAGGCATGGTGGTTTCTTATGGTCGCTGCTGTTACCCAATTCCGGATGATCAGATTGTGGCAAAATTAAGCAAAGGTCGTGGCATTGTGGTGCATCGTGAAGGCTGTAAAAATCTTGAAGCGAAAAATAAACGTGGGCTGTCAGATAACTATATTGATGTGCAATGGGCAAATGATGCCAAAGGTGAATTTAGCTGCGAGATAAAATTGGAGATCGAAAATAAGGCAGGTCTGCTGGCAAGAACAGCAACCGTTATTTCCGATTGTGGTGTTAATATTGAAAATGTTTACATGGAAGATCGTGATGGCTTTTCGATGAGCCTTTTATATCTGCTTAAAGTGCGTGACCGCACTCACCTGGCAACAGTAATGCGTCGCTTACGTCGCATTACAAATGTGATGCGAATTGCGCGTTTGTGAATATTAATTTTGGCTATGTCACCGTTAAGTATTAAAACTCAGCTTGTAGGGTGGATGCGCTATGCTTATCCACCCTACTAACTAATCAGGAAAGTTTTTGAATTTAATAAAGAGACAATAATGGCAAAAGAAATTATATCAACCGATAAAGCACCGCAGGCAATTGGTACTTACTCACAAGCCGTTAAAGTCGGCTCGACTGTCTATCTATCAGGTCAAATTCCACTGGTGCCTGAGACCATGGAGATGATTGAGGGTGATGTCAAGCAACAGATACATCGAGTTTTTCAAAATTTACAGGCCGTTGTAAATGCAGCGGGTGGTGATTTAGCGGATATAGTGAAGTTAAATGTTTTTCTTACCGATCTATCAAATTTCCCACAGGTTAATGAAGTCATGGCAGAATATTTTCAACAGCCATATCCAGCGCGTGCTGCTATTGGAGTGGCTGCGCTGCCTAAAGATGCTGGCGTGGAAATGGATGCTGTTATGGTTGTTAGTCATTAATCATTAGTCGTAAGTCGTAAGTAACTTCAGTCTAAAGACTAAAGACTAAAGACTAAAGACTAAAGACTAAAGACTAAAGACTAAAG
>CAYQXD010000230.1:0-3563 GCA_964421315.1 uncultured Thiotrichaceae bacterium
AATGAAAACCGTACTCCATAAGCCACAATAGCCGCGAGAATAACCAGCAGAGGATCCGTGAACCTTGAAAATATGTTAATAAAGCCGGAATAGCTTTTGAAGATGGATTTCCCGAACACGCCTTGTCACATAAAAATTAATATCAACAACATTATAAAGCACTGCTGGTACAAAATCAGATAAAAAAGAGGGACGCTATCAAATGCCAGTAAGTTAAAAAAACCTGGGAACGCAGGCCGTGTTAGAGCAATTCAGGGGGAGTAATGTAGCTGACCGGGAAGGTCTTCGCCCAGGCGGTTAAAAAATATCAAGGACAATCTTCATTTTACAGCTTACAAAAACACTTTATAATGAATGACTTATCGCTTAACTTACCGGCATTGGCACCACCCCCTTTTACATGACCCTTTCAAGGTTCAAGCTATTAGCTTTTGATTGACTTTGAATATGCTAAAATTTACAATATACGCATCGATAAGCAAATGGTAAAGCTACATGATACAAGCAAAACTATCCAGTAAATTTCAACTCTCGATCCCTAAAGCGATTCGGGAGAACCTTGATCTTAAAGCAGGCCAGCAGTTCACGCTTGTTGAGCGAGGGCATATCATAGAGTTGATTCCCGCGCAAAGCCTTCAAGAAGCTCGCGGATTACTCTCTACTTCCTGCTACAGTAACTCATCTGAATATCGTGACCGTGAAGAGAGAACTATACGTTGAATCTCATCGACACCTGCGGCTGGATTGAGTGGCTGACAAACGGGTCACTCAGCGATCAATATTGTCCTTATTTTGAAGCTGTTGAGCAACTAATCACCCCAACATCTGTGCAGTTTGAACTCTACAAGTGGGTTTCCAGAAACAGTGGAACAGAAGCGGCGTTGAAATCAATTGCATTGACTGAACAATCCACAATAGTACCACTATCCACTTCAATTGCACTTCTGGCGGCAGACCTCTCACTAGAGAACAGGCTCTCTTTTGCAGATGCAATCATTTATGCAACAGCACGTTTTCATCAAGCCACTCTCATAACATCGGACAACCATTTTGAAGGCTTGCCTGATGTGATCTATTTCGAAAAAGCTTAAGAGACAGGCATCGATGCGCCAGCGCCCGATTACTTCCCTTATTTTAACTTAAGATATGTGTAATAATTGCAAAAATGCCAACAACCCTATAACTTCAGCCCCATTGGCTAATGGAAAATCATCATCACCAGGATATATAACAAACTTCCGTGTAGCTTTTATATCATCACAGGCATAATAAAATCCTTTTGTTACACTCGGCGCTGATGAACGCTTTACTTCTATCGCCCAAATCTGCTTATCAGATCCCTCTAAAACCAGGTCAATTTCCGCCCGTGATGACGTTCGATAAAAACTGTATCGCCACTTATCTGATAGCTGACTCAGAACATTCTCTCTGCCTTGAACCTAACAAGGCAACAACAGGCATATTTTGCAGGGCATTAATCAGTTTTTGCTGTAAATTCCGTCTTATCATTATTGCAATTTAGAATGTAAAATTCTAAATTGCAATATTTACACTCCTGATTTACCGTCCATCATCGTTGGATATTACACCCTGAGCACCTTATCTATTGAACTAAGCCAACTACCAGAAGCATTGGCTCATAAGCTGCCCAAACACCCAGTTCCCGCAGCCCTTGTCGGCAGGCTTGCCGTTTCACAACAAAAACAGAGCCAGGGAGTCGGCAAAATGCTCCTGATAGATGCCATTAAACGTACTCTTTGGGTAAGCGATGAAATCGCAATTTATGCAATGGTCGTTGATGCCATTAATGAGAAAGCGGCAAGTTTCTACCAGCAATACGGATTCTCGTCATTAAGCTCAGAAAGCCATAGACTGTACCTTCCTCTTAAATCATTCTCTTCGTATACATAAAGGGTGGTGCCACCTTTTATGCAAGACACCTATAGACACAATGAAAAGCCGATGGTGTATTTACACATATTTCTTACCTGACATTTTCCACCCTGTCATCACGACGTACTTGTCTACCCTGCTTTTTATAGCCAACTTTACGTTTTAATGTTTTTTCAATTTCTTCTATAAAAACATTGCTACCCAGAGCTGTACCCGATTGAATGCTTTCCCTAAAATCAGTTAGCATCTGAGCATTCATTTTTGATTCAAGTAAATTTCTATAATTTTTTTGCCTTTCAGATTCTCCTTTTGCAAGCGATAAATATTCTTTATGAAGTGTTAAAAACGGTAGCGCCCCTTAAATATCCAAAAACTCATCGACTGTTTGAATAAGCAAACCACAATCATAAAATTTATTGTCATTAGTTATGAATACCTCACAACGGTTTTCCCTGGCGCATAAGCATTGCAATACATCTTCCAGATCTAAATTATCCTGCAATGCCAAATCCAGTCCTATTTTAATTATATCTTGACCGAAACATAACACATGCCATTCATTCACTATATTTTTTAAAAAACCCAATACACCTCGCTTATTCCTGGAAATATAATAAATAGTCGTTAACATATCTTCACTTATATGTATCGCGTAATCATTTATCGTTAAATATTGAAACAGCTCAACTGCTTTATGGTGTCTCGCTCTGGAAGATTCGATAAAATCTATAACAACATTAATATCTAAAAATATTTTTTTACTACTCATCATATTTTTTGCGTTTTAGAGACGTTAACTCCTGAACACTCATTTCACCATATTCCCCTTCTGCGACCCCGGAAAACCGCATGATTGCATCAAGTTTTCTTTTCTTTTCAACGATAATTTTTTTATCTAAAAAAGCCTTTATCTCATCTGCATATATTGCCGACACAAACACCCCCTTATATTCATGCGTTTTTTTATCTTCCACATCAATATAATCATGCTCTGCTAAAATATTTGAATTTCTTGCCAGCTCTCTTATACCTACTTTAATTGTCACACCACTGCCTCATGTTGTCTTTTCATCAATTATACAACAATTAGTCATTAATAATTCATCGTGGACAGCAGATGAATACGATTCGTCATCAGACAATAGGCAAGTACACCTACCTTCCACCTCTTGCAGTATTTACTGTTCCGGCCACTCCTGGCATGAGCAGAAATCAAGCAGGTACGGGTATAAAAGGGTAGCATCCCAATGCCAGTAAGTTAATAGAAATATAACATTTTTCACTGTCATCTCGAACGAATGTAAGAGATCTTAGCCCCGCACAACAAGGTTTCTCCCTTCGGTCGAGTAGTGGTACAGGGATGCACCGTTAACGAACCAGCAGTAGCACATAGATATGCTGTTAACGAACCAAAGGATGGAGAGGATGGAGATGACAAACCGCCTACAATATTGCTTAACTTACTGGCATTGGGTAGCGTCCCCTTAAAAACGCCTTTTGATTGCATAATAATGAAAAACGCATCGGTGTTCCCACGCAAAGCGAGCAGGATAGCAGGGCCAGTTCTACTTCTGCCCCCCGTTTTTGCTCGGTTTATTTAACCCAGTTTTCCAACGCCAACCCAGCAACTCTTTCAAACTCTTTGGTATTGTTGGACACCAATGTCATAC
>CAYQXD010000231.1:0-3460 GCA_964421315.1 uncultured Thiotrichaceae bacterium
CACCTTACATCGCAATATCTCGGTGGATGCGCTATCGCTTATCCACCCTACCTAACCAGCTACTGAAAACATTACCCCTGTTCGCAGTTACTCAAATTTTATCGATGAAAGCAATGAAATGGAACATTGCCTCGCCTATGCTGGATATATTTGCGATGTAGAGGAAGGGCGATCATACATTTATTCAGTTAAAACACAGAATGATCGCTGCACGTTAGAGTTAGGTATAAGTAAACACAATACATTTTATATTAAGCAGTTACAGGGACGTAACAACGCTGAACCAGCTGCGGATACATATCAATTAGTCAATGCATGGCTGTCAGGATTCAGATAAAAAACGCTGGGATAGCGACATATATTGACTCATACTCATTGCATAATTATACCCTCTATCAGGAGGTATAATGCGACCTAGAAAACGGCACCATAATCGCTTACGCAATAAAAATATAAATCACAATACATACCATGAAGATCTGCCCGATTATTTAAAATTATGGATATTTAGAATTCTCTGGGATTTAGCTGGGCATCGTGAGTTTTTTAATTCATTTGGATTCAGTGATGACTCGGTTGCACTGGCTATTGGTCTGGGTGAGTGGGACGATACGTCTGATTCTCATAGTGAGCAAAATAAGATTAATCGCCAAAAATTGTGCGATCTGTACTTGTCAGAAATCGATTTTCTTGATCCGGTCGTATGTAATGAAGTGTTAACCAGCAACATCAAAAATGTGGCACAAATTGCACATCTTGATGAAACAGATTGTCGATTACTGGAATTTTCAATCCTTCTGCAGAGTGAGCAAACGCTCATACAGGCTACTGACTGTCTGGGTAATTTGTCCCTGGCAAAATCCTGTCATGCTCTTTCTGTCATACTTGACCTGCCCCTGGAATCTATCAAGGTCTCATTAAAACAAAACTCAGTTTTAACGCGAACTGGCCTGGTTTCATTAAACAGTACGGGTTGTGAATCCTTAGAGCGAAAGCTTGAGGTTGTATCAACTAAATTTGCCGATCTTGCCATGTCTGAGGTTATGGATCCTGTCGCATTACTTCGTGGTCAACTGGTTCCTGCAACAGCACCGGGTTTAGCCTTGAATGACTTTGACCATCTGGGCAAACACTTGCATGTCCTGCTGCCATATTTGGCGCATGTAAAAAAGGAAAGTCGCCCTGGCGTTAATATTCTTCTATATGGTCAACCGGGTACGGGTAAAACTCAACTGGTAAAAGTATTGGCACAGCGCCTGCATTCTGAGCTATATGAGGTGGCAAGCGAAGATGAAGAGGGTGACGCAGTAAAAGGGGCTAACAGGCTGAAAACCTACCAGGCAGCACAAGCTTTTCTAACTAGCCGTGATGTCTTTCTCGTTTTTGAGGAGATAGAGGATATATTTCCTGACAACCATGCGTCGCCTTTTGGCGGAAATGCTCAAGGCTCAGGTATCAGCAAAGCCTGGATTAATCGAACACTTGAAGAAAACAACATCCCCACTTTTTGGGTATCTAACAGTATTTCATGCCTTGATCCTGCCTATACCCGCCGATTTGATTTTATTATCGAAATGCCCGTTCCGCCACGTAAACAACGAGAGAAAATAATAAAATCCGTGTGTAATGGATTAGTATCTGATTCCTGTATCAATCGCCTTGCAGAATCAGAAAAAGTCGCACCGGCGGTTATTGCTCGAGTAGCTTCTGTGGTACGCAGCATCAAAAATGAACTAGCCGCGCAATCAGTAGCTGCTTCTATCGAAATGATGGTTGAAAGCACACTAAAAGCACAAGGCCATCGGCTAAAAATAGCTGACAGCGCGTGTCAATTACCAGGCTATTATGATCCGGCCTTTATTAATACTGAGATTGATTTAAAAAAGCTGGCGAAGGGTCTGGTAAAAAATAAAAGCTGTAGAATATGTCTCTATGGTCCACCAGGAACAGGTAAAACAGCATATGGATACTGGTTAGCTAAGAAACTTGAAATGCCAATCATTGTAAAGCGCGTCTCAGATCTGCAGTCACCTTATCTTGGTGAGGCTGAAATAAATATTGCAGCGGCATTTCAACAAGCAACACTGGATGAATCCATCTTATTAATTGATGAAGTAGACAGTTTTTTACAGGATCGGCGAGGTGCGAAAAGATCCTGGGAAATATCACAGGTAAATGAATTTTTAACACAGATGGAAAATTATACTGGTATTTTTATAGCCTCAACAAACCTGATGGATGGACTGGATCAGGCCGCCATGCGCCGCTTTGATATTAAAGCCTGTTTTGCTTATTTAAAGCCGGAACAAGCATGGCAGATGTTTCGCAAGCAGTGTAAATTACAGTCAATATCTGTAAGAAAAAAAGGGCTTAGAGAAAAGCTGGATCGACTGGCAATACTCACCCCAGGTGATTTTGCTGTCATCGTTCGCTCTAACCGATTTGAACCTGTTAAAGATGCATGGCAGATGATCAAACGGCTTGAAGAAGAGTGTTCTCACAAGCAACTGAATCATGCACCTATCGGTTTTATGTAGACCCTGTCGTTGTAGTTAAGGAAGTTCAATATGCCAAAAGCGAAACATCAAGATGCCATGAAACGTCAATGGGAAATTTTGCGTATGCTACCTGGCAAAGCCCCAGGGATAACGACAAGCGAAATAATAAACGAGCTTGAGGTAGTCGATATTTATGTAACTAAAAGAACCATCGAGCGTGATCTGGTTGAGCTATCAATAAACTTTGGATTGCTCTGCAATGATGAAAAAAAACCTTATCGCTGGCACTGGATGATTGATGCAGGTATTGAGTTACCCGCATTGACACTAACCGATGCCTTATCATTAAAAATAGTAGAAAGTATTTTAAAACCACTAATCCCACAAGCAATGCATGAAACCCTGGATAATCGTTTTAAAGAAGCAACGACAAAATTAAAGGCAATGTCGAAGAAACGGCGTAGTGGCAACTGGGCTGATAAAGTACGTAACGTCTCACCGGCATTATCGTTATTGCCGCCAATAATTGATGAAAGCGTTCTCGATACAGTGCAGACTGCATTGCTAAAAGATAAGCAGGTAGAGGTAGCGTATCAATCAATGGGCAGTGATTGTGCAAAGACACGGATACTGAATCCGTTAGCAATGGTACAAAGAGGACCCGTGACTTACCTTGTAGCCACCATGAGCGATTACAACGATATTCGACTTTATGCTGTGCATCGCATGCAAAATGCAATATTAAAAAAGGATAATGTTATTATCCCTAAAAACTTCTCAATTGATGAGCACATCAATACAGGTGCGCTAAATTTTGGGGCTGGTAAAAAAATAAAACTCCATGCATATATTGATGACTGGCTTTGTCGAATTTTGGAGGAAACGCCTTTAGCAGACGACCAGAAAATAACCCATGACGATGATTATACGTATTTAACTGCAACGGTTGATGATACCTGGCA
>CAYQXD010000232.1:0-3457 GCA_964421315.1 uncultured Thiotrichaceae bacterium
CTGCTTCAAAGGCCTGCCAACGGTGGCTATCATCTGGTAATACGTCATGCATACCTCGGATGGATCGAATGGATTTAAACATGGATTAATTTAGACATGGGTTACTACTGTTAAAAGTCGAAAAAGGTCAAGGTGGCTTTATCACTGTCGATTCATGGAAACGCAACTGAATCCTAGTGGAATATAACGCGTTGCTGTTTTGTCGAAACAGTAAACCTGGCGGTATTATTTTTACGTATATATTTTGACATGTCTATTACAATATCGTTAATAACTAATTCTGTTGTTTTAGCATTGCCCAGGGAAATACGAAAGGGTGCCTGACCCTGAAGGGTTTTTTCGCCCCCTCTGGGTATCATATTATAAAACAGGCGTGCTGTACTGGCATCATGCACTTCCATCCATGAGCCTTGTTCGGCATATATTTTCAGTACATCAATGCCCGAAACAGATTGTTGCCCCTCTTCTGATATAGCTTCATCCGGCACAGAAGCTAAAGTTTCATCCACCACCTCAGCTGCGGCTTCAGCATTATTAGCCGCTATTGTATCTGCCGTAACTATATTTTTCATGGGTTCATCTATTGCAGGCATTTGCATTATTTCTGCTTTTTCAGTTGCAGCAGGCTGTTCCACAATTAATTCACCGTTTTTGCTCAGGCGGGTCTGCTGTAGGACATTCATGGGTTGAATATTCATGGGCGGGATATTCAGTGGCCGGACGTTTAGTGAATTGTCACCTGGTGAATCCAGTGAGTTACCGGTAAAGCTGTGCTCTTTTGAATCCTGCTCAGCTTCCCGCTCTGTTTTCATGGCTTCGGCTTTTTCCTGGTAATACTGAAAACCTCCGTAGATGGCGGCTGTAACACCCACAGCAATTAACAATAAGGTAACCGCTTTCATTAAAGGTGAGCGACTGCTTGCCTCATTGGGCAGGTTCGATCGGGGTTTTAATTTTGTTGACCGATCATGTGGCACGGCCTGGTTGTATATAGCGAGCACATTTTCTTCAGATATTTCCAGAAACCTTGCATAGCTACGTATATACCCCTGGGTAAATGTTGGCTCAGGCAACGCAGTTATATCATTGTTTTCAATGGCGATAATGATGCGAGCTGGTATTTTCAGTTGCACACACACGTCATCAATGGAGTAGTTTTGTGATTTTCGAGCAACCGCTAGCACTGAACCAAAATCAGTATTTTTTTCCCCGCTCTTATTATCTGGTTCATTATTGGAGTTGTTCATCATCTAAGCTGTTCATTTTTGGCCTGCGCCTCTACCCAACCGGCTTCATCCGAATCAGGAAAATCATTAATCAACTGCCTGGCATACTTCATATAATGTTTTTCTGCACTCAATGCTCTTTCTGCCTGTATTTGAATCCATAAGCTTTCTGCGCTTGCTGCTCGAATATCATGATAACGTTGAATATAAGCACGTGCCATCAGATATCTTTCGGTTTTAAAGCCTATTTCTGCCATTGATATTAATGAACCGGGTAATGTCGGGTTTACACGAAGTGATTTCCTTAATAAAGCTTCTGCTTTTGTGTATTCGTTCTGCTTTAAATAACAACTACCCGCGTTGCTCTGGGCGATGTAACGTGCTTCATAAAACGGGTTGCTGTAGGCTATTTTCAGATGCTGCTGTGCTTCATCGTACTTACCACTATTGCACAAAAAAGCACCATAACTATTTGATAGATCAGGATCATCCGGTTTTAGCTCCAGTGCTTCGCTGTATTTTATTTCAGCCTCTTCAACAAGGCCTAATATAGCATAGAGATAAGCCATGGTTTTATAGGCTTTAAAATTATCCGGGTCTTGTTTTATCGCTTTTTCAAGTTTCTCTTTTGCCGGTTTATATTGTTTGCGCTGTATATAACCAGCTGCAAGCTGGGTATTTAACTGGGATGCTTCTATTAAATTTGGCTCACTCTCTTTTCTTTGCACGGGCTCACTTGAGGTGGCACAGGCTGCTAAAAATACAAATAGCAAAGCAACTATTATTTTCATCATTGTGCTTGTCATCATATGTAACATTTCGGATTTAATATTTATGTTTCCATGCCAAATCTGGGTTCTACAAACCGACGATGGCGACGACTTTTATCCTGTATTTTTCCAGCGAGCTGACCACAGGCGGCATCAATATCTTCGCCGCGTGTTTTACGCACCACGGTGGTCATACCAGCTTTATGCAATATCTCACTAAAACGTAATACCGCTTTTTTTGATGAAGTGCCATAACCTGAACCTTCAAACGGATTAAATGGGATCAGATTCATTAATACAGGAATACCTTTTAATAATTTGATAAGTTCACGCGCATGTTCGCATCGGTCATTAATACCATCTAACATTACATATTCAAAGGTTATTCTAGAACGTGTATTTTGTTTATCAATGAATCGGCGACAACCTGCCATTAATTCTTTTAACGGATACTTTTTGTTAATCGGAACCAGCTCGTCACGAAGTGCATCATTCGTCGCATGTAATGACACGGCAAGACGCATATCAATAACATCACCTAAACGATCCATTGCAGGCACCACACCAGCGGTGCTCACTGTAACACGTCGTTTGCTTAAACCATAAGCAAAGTCATCCATCATAATACGAATGGCGCGAACCACGTTATCAAAATTCAATAATGGCTCACCCATACCCATCATCACCACATTGGTGATTTTGCGACCGGGTTTTTTTTCCATCCTTAGGGGCGTTAACGGCACATCCGTGTGCCACTTTTCTTCATCGAGTAACTGTGATGCCAGCCAGACCTGAGAAATGATTTCTGCCGTACTGAGGTTGCGATTAAAGCCCTGACGACCTGTTGAACAGAAACTGCAATCTAAAGCGCAGCCGACCTGTGAGGACACACACAATGTACCACGGTCATTTTCAGGGATGTAAACGGCTTCTATATGATTGCCATCCGTTAAACGAAGCAGCCATTTGCGAGTGCCATCTTTTGAGATTTGATCCTGGGAAACGTGGAGATTTTGTACGCAGCTGGTTTCAGCAAGTCGATTGCGAAGATCTTTTGACAGATTATTCATTTCCTGAAAATTGACCACACCTAGCTGGTGGATCCATTTCATTACCTGTGTAGCACGGAATTTTTTTTCGCCAATGCTGGCAAAGAATTCTTCAAGGCCTGCTCTGTCCAGACCCAATAAATTTGTACATCCGGCATCAGGCGTACCCTGCTGCCGTGGATTTAATTCAACTTGTGCCAGAATTTCATTCATCAGAGCAATATTACATGATTATACTAATAGTGACTATTAGTGTTATGGTTCAGTTTTTTTGTAACGGTACACAAACGACACATAGCAGACATTAAGAGCCTAAAGAATTTTAGCCGCGAAGGACGCAAAAAGCGCAAAGAAAAACAAAAAAACCTATTATTTTGTAGATAGTAGGGTGGATAAGCAAAGCGCATCCACC
>CAYQXD010000233.1:0-3456 GCA_964421315.1 uncultured Thiotrichaceae bacterium
CTGTTCTATAACGCACTTAATCCTAAATCCATCACTGGCTTCAGTAAATGGCGCAAGTTCATTGAAGCGGATGATTTTAAATCTGCCGATGTTAAAAAGGTGGACGATAATCTTTACCGCGCCCGCCTGAACCGTAACGATAGACTGCTGTTTTCTCTCTATCGCTATCAGCAACAAACTTATGTTCTGCTACTGGAACACATCAAAAACCATAACTATGAGCGTTCACGTTTTTTACAAAGAGGTGCAAGCATTGATGACAGTAAAATTCCTGTCATCACTTCAATGCCAGAGGAGCAAACAGAATTATCTTATCTCAATACCCGGCAAACGCATTTTAATGTGCTGGACAAAATTATTTCCTTTGATGCATCACAGCAGGAAGTTTTTAATCTGAACCCACCGATGATTGTGATTGGCTCGGCAGGTAGTGGCAAAACGGTGCTCACATTAGAAAAGATGAAACATGCGGTTGGTGATGTTTTGTATGTCACGCTGTCTTCTTATCTGGTGTAAAACTCCCGCGACCTTTATTTTTCCCGGCAATATGAAAACGATAATCAACTGGTCGATTTCTTCTGTTTTCAGGAATACCTGGAGAGTATCCATATTCCTAAGGGCAGACCTGTTGATTTTCCTGTTTTTGAAGCGTGGTTTAATCGACAGGGCAATACAAAAATCAAGGATGCGCACAAGCTATTTGAAGAATTTAAAGGCGTGTTAACAGGCCCATCGGTTGATCACGCCTATTTAAGTCGTGAAGCTTATCTGGCTCTGGGGGTAAAACAATCTATTTTTCTGCACAGTGAGCGTGATGCCGTCTATGATGTTTTTAAGCCTTATCTCAAGTTTATGCAGGACAATGACTTTTATGACAGTAATATTTTAAGTCATGAGTACCTGAAAAAAGTGGAAGCAAGATATGATTTCATCGTGGTTGATGAAGTACAGGATTTAACCAATATTCAACTCTTTCTGATTCTGAAATCGCTGAATCATCCTGCTGATTTCATTCTTTGCGGTGATTCTAACCAGATTGTACACCCTAACTTCTTTTCCTGGAGCAAGGTCAAAAGCCTATTTTATCATCAAGGTTATCATCAAGACTGTCAGCAGGATAAATCATGGCAAAGTACCGATATTGTTCGAATATTGCAGACCAACTATCGCAATTCACCGCATGTTACTGAAATCTCCAATCGTGTATTGCGACTTAAAAATGCCCGTTTTGGCTCAATAGATAA
The DNA here is from genome assembly GCA_964421315.1 of uncultured Thiotrichaceae bacterium. Classification (GTDB taxonomy): domain Bacteria; phylum Pseudomonadota; class Gammaproteobacteria; order SZUA-229; family SZUA-229. The sequence continues at coordinate 1,245 of CAYQXD010000233.1, forward strand.
AGAAAGTAATTACCTGGTCAATAGTAACGGGCATGTTACTGGCGATGTGGTTTATCTACAGGACAATGACAATATTCGCAGTGAACTGGACAGCAAAACTCACAGCTCCACGCAGTTTGCCGTAATTGTTATGCACAGTGAGCAAAAAAATAAGGCAAAACAACACTTTAATACCCCACTTGTGTTTTCTATTCAGGAAGCCAAAGGCCTGGAGTATGAAAACATTATTCTTTATAACTTCGTCACGGCTGAAGACAAACGTTTTTGTGAGATTAGCAAAGGGATTAACAAAGAAGATCTGCTTGGCGATCTGAGCTATGCGCGCGCCAGGGATAAAACCGACAAATCATTAGAAGTCTATAAGTTTTATATCAATTCTCTTTATGTTGCTATGACGCGAGCGGTAAAAAATTTATACTGGATTGAGTCCGATACCAAACAGCATTTACTTAAATTATTAGGTTTAACCGATGCCCAGCAACAACTCAACCTGGAGGATCAAAATTCCAGTTTAGAAGAATGGCAACACGAAGCGCATAAGCTGGAGTTGCAGGGGAAAAAACAGCAGGCAGAACAAATTCGCAGTGAAATTCTCAAACAACACAAACCTGACTGGGATATTTATACTGGAGAAACGCTGGATGAATTGTTTGATAGAGCGATTAATCAGCGACATAAAAATCAGCAACACAAAAAAGATAAATTAACGCTATTTGAATATGCCCTGATTTATAAAGACAATAATATACTCCATTCACTTGCTCAAACCGGATTCAAGCCTGCCAACAATCCTGATAATGGTCTAAAACTTCTTAAACAGAAACATTTTATGCCTTATCAACTAAAGTCACCTGACAGCGTATTAAAGCAGGTCAAAAAATTTGGCGTTGATTACCGCAATCCATTTAATCAGACACCATTAATGATTGCGGCCTGGCTTGGTAATGCCAGGCTAGTCACTGCTTTGTCACACTATGAACCTGATACCGAACTGGTGGATAACAATCAGCATAATGCCTTGCAAATCGCTCTTGAACAAGCCTCTCACGTAGATAAATATGCACAAACCAATCTAAGCGCCATGTATCGTGCATTAGAGCCAGACAGTCTAACCCAGATCGATGGTCGCCTGGTCAAACTGGGCAATCACCTGATGGAATTTATCATGCTCAATTTATTGATTGCACTATTTTATCGGGTGATGCCAGAAAAAATTATTCTTCGAGGTGGTTTTCAGACAGCGGATATACTCGCTGCCATCAGCCACTTTCCAGTGGATGTTTTACCAGAGAGACGCAAGAAACAAGCCTATATTTCAAGTATATTGTCCAAAAATGAACTAAGTCGCCAGCATCGTTATAACCGAAAATTATTTAAACGCATTAAAACCGGGCATTATGTTTTCAACCCTGCACTGGCTCTAAAAATTGAAGGAAAATGGATCAACATCTATGATATTTGTCAGTTTGACAAGTTACATTATTATGAGCCTGAAAACTCAATAGATCGAAGGGAGATAGAGGGGGGTTATAATGACCAGCTCAATAAGCTTATAGACAACAATAAAAATGCTTTAAAAAATGTGCTTGGTTTATCGTAACAGACTAAACAGCCTAAGCTGTAGAGACGTTGCATGCAACGTCTCTACAGCTTTACCTTGTTACCACCTGTCTGCTACAGGCAGGCGCGTGGGAACGAGAAAATATAAGTTAAGCGCAAGGGTGGATCGGATGCGGGACTTTAGTCCCGCCTGTGGCAGGTGACGGGGCTAAGGGGGGCTGTTATGAAATTAACATTACACCTTGCTTGTCTTTTTGTCTGGCTTCTTCGTTGCATCAATTGGTTATATAATTCGACTATACGCCCATTGATGCGTCTTGAATCCAAACAAAAATCCTTCGCAATCTGTAATGTTTATTTCATAACAACCCCTAAAGCCCCGTTTCCAATATATTCCTGCTACGTTGTCAGGCAAAAAAAGTACTAACCGCAGCCTCAAGGGTATCGCGCATATCAATGTCATCGGTAAGTGGTTCGACCAGCGCCATCTGGCAGGCATCGGCTGGGCTAATGCCTTTGGCAATTAGCTGACCTGCGTAAATTAGCAGACGGGTAGACATGCCTTCGTCCAGGCCGTGACCTTTGAGGTTGCGCGAGCGTTGTGCAATCTGTACCAGTTTTTCGGCGGTAGCGGCATCAACACCGGTTTCAT
>CAYQXD010000234.1:0-3436 GCA_964421315.1 uncultured Thiotrichaceae bacterium
GTTTTTAACTGCAAACTGATAACTGCCGACTGCCAACTTCTCTTAATGACCGAACTCAGTCATTAGCCCAATGAGCAAATCCGACGTGCTTTGTTAGCTCCAGTCTGAGCGACTTCAATAAACCGTCTTCTATGGGTAAAAAAACCTGAAGTACAGTGTTTTTGCCGGTTTAGCGTTGACATGCCGGGTAACTCACTGTATAAATCTTCGCTGAGAAAAACATTGCTAGTCAGCGTCGAGTGATACCTGTGTTATAAGCCAGGGATCATAAATAAAAAATAACTACTAATTAAATTTACCTTTAAACCACCAACAATGGGAATATTCAATGAATAAAACAGAACTTACTGAAGCCGTTGCAGCAGCAACAGATTTTACTAAAGCTGATGCAGCACGTGCTGTTGATGCAGTACTTGGTACAATTTCAAACACACTAGCTGCTGGTGATCAAGTTGGTATCATCGGCTTTGGCACATTCCTTGTACGAGACAGAGCGGCAAGAACCGGTCGTAATCCACAAACAGGTGCAGAGATTCAAATCGCTGCAGCGAAAGTTCCTGCATTTAAACCTGGTAAAGCATTAAAAGATGCCGTAAACTAGCGCGCTTTCCGCAGGGCACTCTCAGATTTACTGGGCAGGTTTGCCGGCGGGGGTTTACCAGAAGAGGGTGCTTAGCTCAGCTGGTAGAGCGTCGCCCTTACAAGGCGAATGTCGGGGGTTCGACTCCCTCAGCACCCACCAAGTAGTACCCATCAAGTACGGACCGGTAGTTCAGCTGGTTAGAATGCCGGCCTGTCACGCCGGAGGTCGCGGGTTCGAATCCCGTCCGGTCCGCCATATTAACGATATCAGTTTACATTACTCGATCAGAGCGCATGATACGAAATGTAAGAGATAGACGGGGTTCGAACGGTTCGATAAATTTGTCAGGAACAAATTTAAACGAGCACAGCGAGCCTTTGGAGAGGCGCATGGATGCGCCGAATAATCCCGTCCGGTCTGCCATATAAAGACTATGCCGCATTAAGGTTAACATTGGTGTTAATTTTGGTGCGGCATTTTTTTTAGGCACTTTATGAGTTAAATATTATTCGGCTCTGATCTCTTATAAAAAATTCATCTCATAAATTCAGCATTTTAGGTATAATTCCGACCTTAAATATTTTATCCGTAATAAAATTTACTGCCTGGTTTAAAAGCACCAGGTGACTGATTAGGACAGAGAAAAACTATGTTACAGGCTATAAATGATAATATAAAAGGCTGGTTAGGTATGGTCATCGTTGCTTTGATTAGCCTGCCTTTTATGCTATGGGGCATCCAGTCTTATTTTGATGATGCTGGACCACGCTATGCAGCCAAAGTTAATGACATGGAAATATCAGCAAATGAATTTGAACGCTCAGTATCCATGCAGCGTCAGTCCATGCTACGCCAGTACGGTGGCCAACTACCCATTGAAGAAACAGCATTACGTGAGCGCACATTAACGCAATTAATCAATCAACGATTACTTGAAAGCGTCAGCTTTGAAAAGGGCTATCGGATTTCAGATTCTGTTTTATCGGCAAAGATCAAACAGCTATTCACTGTTGATGGTGTTTTTGATCGTCTGCGTTTTGAAGCAAATGCTAACTCTCTTGGTATGAGTATCCCAATGTATGAGCAGGCATTAAGAAACGAATTAAGGCTACAGCAAATGCAGTCAGCGATTGCTAATTCAGCGTTTGTTACAAAAGAAGAAATGCATAATCTAGCCACATTGAATGAGCAAACGCGTGATATCACTGTGCTGACATTCAATGTTGAACATTTTTCTACCGCAGAAAAACCTACGGAAGAAGAAATCAGGCAATACTATGAGGCGAATCTGCATCGCTTTATGACTCCTGAAAAAATTAAAATTGATTACGTAGAAATTACTGCTGATGCACTATCTGACAATGTTGAAGTCGATGAAGATCAAATCAAAAAAATGTATGAACAGTACGTGGACAGTATTAGTGGTCGTGAGGAACGTAAAGCCAGTCATATATTGTTAAAAACGACAGAAGACGGCACAGAAGACAATAGCAGGGCTGCAGTGAAGGAAAAAATTCAACTGCTTAAACAGGAACTTGAACAGGGTGCTGACTTTGCTGAGTTAGCAAAAAAACATTCACAGGATTCAGGCTCCGCAGTAGACGGTGGTGACCTCGGCTGGGTAGCCTTAGGTGAGATGGTTAAGCCCTTTGAACAGGCTTTATTTAATTTGTCTTTGTCTGGTAATAGCGGACCTGACAATGCCGAGTTAGATAAAAATCTGGGCGCAATCAGCGCCACAATTAGTAAAGTGGTCGAAACCAAGTTTGGCTATCATTTAATTAAACTGCATGAAGTTAGAAGTGAGACCATTGAATCATTTGAAATTAAGCGTTATGGCTTTGAAGAAGAATTAAAGACAGATAGCGTTACTTCGATATTTTATGATTTGAGTGAAAGACTGGTTACAACTGCCTATGAAAATCCTGATAGCCTCGATGTTTCAGCTGAGGAACTAGGACTAAAAATTACCAGCAGTGACTATTTTTCTCGTCATCAAGGAGCGGACCAGGGAGCAGGTATTACTGAAAATGAAAAACTAAGGAATATTGCTTTTTCATCACTGGTGTTAGAGGGCAGCAACAGTGATATTATTGAAATCAGCCCAACACATGTTGTTGTTTTACGTTTAAACGAACATGTACCTGCAACTGCGATTCCTTTAGATCAGTTAAGCTCTAAAATTGAAAATATTTTAATAGCACAAAAAGGATATAAACAAACAAAAGCCGCTGCTTCAGATGCCCAATCTAAAATAGAAGCGGCTAAAATAGGATCTATGGTTGAAGCGGGTGAATGGTTAGAAAGCCTGCAGGCAGAAGGCATGCAGGTAGAGGCCATCACTTCTCTCGGACGCAGAGATAACACTAAAGTCAGTGATCCTTCAATATTACGCACTGCCTTTGAGATATCTCCTGGCCAAAATGGTGCGGCATCTGTATCGGTAATTGACTTGATGTCAGGTGATGTTGCATTGATTGTGTTAACTAAAGTAAATACACCTGACAACATTGCTCAGAATCAGCTGGATCTAGTTAAGAGTGATGCTCTACGCGATAATGCAATTCGAGATTTTTCCAGTACTTTACTGGCAATAAAAGAAAGCGCGGATATTGATAAAAATACACGTTTAATAGAAAAATAAAGTGTTTTTCACGGTAAGCGTTTATTCTGGAATACTATTAACTGTAGTAGCTCATGCTTAACCTGAGAAAGTGTGTCAGCTTACTCATTGATCGAATGACAGAAACCGGTCATTAGCTGACATTAAAAATTAAAAGCATTAGTCCGCGAAGAACGCAAAAGACGCGAAAAAAGAAAAAATAATAATAAGTTTACAGGAATAAATTTTGC
>CAYQXD010000235.1:0-3430 GCA_964421315.1 uncultured Thiotrichaceae bacterium
ACTGCGAGCGTCCAATGCACTGAATCTACAGGACTTTCTCGAACATTTTGAACTCACTGTATGGGTGATACGATTTCGCTCAAAATAACCGATAAAGTCCTGTATATTCAGCACCTTGATCGCTCTCGCTACGATTCAACTGATTTTTTAAGGATCATCCTAAATTAATCAGTTGGCCGCGCAACGTTTAAATGCATACCCAACAGCCAAACATGGTATCAGATGCCAGGGTATGCATAAAAAAATACACGTTCAACCGGCTCACTCGAGTAGGTAATATTTTTTAGAAGGCCTTCTGTCGTTAATTCCAACTATCGCACTTCTTCAATTAATAAACATCAATTTACAATATGATGTTTACCAATAATATGCACACTACTCGCCTGTGGACCTTGTTCACCTGACTCTTCAGAAAACCTGACTTCAGCACCAACCTGCAGCGAATCAAAGACTCCATTAATGAGACTATTACGATGGAAATAGATCTCTCTTCCATCCGCTGACTGAATCCTGCCAAAGTCATTTTCAGGCACCAGCTCCAATACTACGCCATGCGGAGGTGATTCATGATGCTTAACCTTCTTATGCTGCTTTCTGGAAAAATTTTGCAATTTTCTCTTTGCAGCATCGAATGCATCTCTAATCGCCACATAAGCATTTTCATACGCCTGATGATCCCTGGGTAAACGGTTAATAACTAACTCATTTCCCGGTACGGTCAGGTCAATGCTGACATGATATAAATTACCTTGATGATGATGATTGTGAGGTGACTCGACGGTAACATGGCAGGACATGATCTTGTCATAAAACTGATCCAGCTTGGCCGCTTTTTGACGAACATCGGCTTCTATAAAATCAGAGTGCGGGATATCACGAAACGTGATTTGTAATGGTAGTTGCATATATATACCTCCTCTTTAATTAGCGTGAGATTACGCCAGGTTAATAAAAAATCCTTTTACCCAACCACTGTTTAACAACAATACCTATTATTAATATAATAATCTATATCCGTGAACTATATCCGTGAATTTTTCATATTGATGTGCGTCAGAATCAGCTTATATTTGCATTTACACATTATAAAATTTACCTGTCGCTTCATTTCTACAAACAATAGAAACATACCAAATTGACGGTCAATTGACGGAGAACCACGTTAAGATATTGAAATAACGATAATAATGAATTGTTGGGGCTGTTCGTGGCTACGCATGACGCACTTCAGGTGGTTTAACTGGTTTCTTGTGGTAGGATGCGGCAATAATAAAAACCATAAAAAATGAATAGATGACAAGCAGTGAAGAACAAAAATTTTTAAACGAGCTGGACAAAAAACTCTGGATCAGCGCCGATAAACTCCGCTCCACCCTTGATGCCGCGCAATACAAACACACCGTATTGGGTTTGATCTTCCTGAAATACGTCAGTGACTCATTTGATATCCGACGCAAGGAACTTGAAGCGCAGTTCAACAATTCAGATCACGAATACTTCCTTGACCCTGAAGACTTTGCTGATGAAAAGCAGGGTGGTGCAGACAGCGAAGCCTACCAGGAAGAAATTAATACTGAGCTTGAAGAGCGCGATTATTACACTGAAGCCAATGTGTTCTGGGTGCCAATAGTTTCCCGTTGGGAATTCCTGCAAAACCAGAATAAAGTGGTCATCACCGGCGAAATCGAAGTTGGTGAAGGCCCAGAAAATAAAACAAGGGGAAAAAAGAAAATCCGCTCAGTCGGCCAGCTTATTGATAATGCTTTAGAGGCCATCGAACACGACAACCCCAAACTCAAAGGTGTGCTCAATAAACGTTACACCCAGCTACAAATCGACCAGGCAAAACTGGGCGAGCTGATTGATCTGGTCGCCACCATCCCCTTTGAGCACGACAGTCTCAGCAGCAAAGATATCCTCGGCCATGTTTATGAATATTTCCTTGGTCAATTTGCCCTGGCCGAAGGTAAAAAGGGCGGGCAATTCTATACGCCAAAATCCATCGTTAGTCTTATCGTACAAATGCTGGAACCCTTCAAAGGCCGTGTCTATGATCCTGCTATGGGTTCCGGTGGTTTCTTTGTGCAATCTGAGCATTTTATATCTGAGCACCAGGGCCGCATTGGTGATGTTTCCATCTACGGGCAGGAATACAACCACACCACCTGGCAACTGGCCGCCATGAACATGGTCATACGCGGCATCGACTTTAACTTTGGTAAAGAACCCGCCAACACCTACACCAACGATCAACACCCGGATCTGCGCGCCGACTTCGTCATGGCTAATCCACCGTTTAATATGAAAGAATGGGATACCGGAGTAGACGATAACGACCCGCGCTGGGTATACGGCAAGCCACCCTCCGGCAATGCCAACTTCGCCTGGTTGCAACACATGCTCTACCACCTGGCACCTAATGGCAGCATGGGCCTGTTACTGGCTAACGGCTCGATGAGTTCTAATACCAGTGGCGAAGGTCAAATACGCAAAGCCCTGATCGAAAATGATCTGGTGGAATGCATGGTCGCCTTACCCGGACAGTTATTCACCAACACCCAGATTCCCGCCTGCATCTGGTTTTTAACAAAGAATAAAAAGGATCGCACCTCAGCCAGCGGCAAACAACTCCGCGACCGAAGCGGCGAAGTCTTATTTATCGATGCCCGCAACCTTGGCTACATGAAAGACCGAGTGCTGAGAGACTTTACCCAGGATGATTTAAACAAAATCACCGAAACCCTCCACAACTGGCAGGTTTCAAGTCCTCTCCCTTTGGGAGAGGATTTAGGTGAGGGGAAAAAGGCGACAACAAAGCTAATTGAATTTGCACGTGAATTAAGAAAAAACCAAACTGATGCTGAAACAGTGCTCTGGCAGCTACTGAGAAATCGCCAGTTGAATAACTTGAAGTTTAGAAGACAGCATCCAATTGATAACTATATTGCCGATTTTTACTGTCATGAACTTAAGTTGGTTATTGAGTTAGATGGTGGTCAACACTTTACTGATAAAGGGAAACAAAAAGATATTCAACGCACATCAAACTTAAAGCAGCATGGAATTGAGGTACTTCGTTTTGATAATCGACAGGTGTTGACTGAGACAGAGGCGGTTTTAGAGAGTATATATGCCCTCACCCTAGCCCTCTCCCACGGGGAGAGGGAACAAACAAGTCCTCTCTCTCAGGGAGAGGATTTAGGTGAGGGTATGTATCAGGACATTCCCGGTTTCTGTGCCAGCGTAAATTTAGAAGGCATTAAAAAACACGACTACGTACTCACCCCGGGCCGATATGTCGGCGCAGCCGCTGAAGAAGATGATGGCGAACCTTTTGCAGAAAAAATGGCACGACTCACCGCGCAACTAAAAACACAGTTTGAAGAAAGTGACAGGTTGGAAGGGGAGATTAAAAAGAATTTGGCGGGGT
>CAYQXD010000236.1:0-3400 GCA_964421315.1 uncultured Thiotrichaceae bacterium
GTAGGGTGGATAAGCATAGCGCATCCACCGAAATACCAGCCAAAGGTGGATGCGTTTCACTTACCCACCCTACCGACACTACTACATACCGGTTTTGCTGGAAACTATTGCTTCCGATATTGCTTTTGGTGCTTCTGCATATTTCACAAACTCCATTGAATAGGTCGCTCTTCCCTGTGTTGCTGAACGCAGCGATGTTGCATAACCAAACATCTCCGATAACGGCACTTCTGCATGTATACTTTTACCTGCAACAGTATCTTCCATGCCGTTAACAATGCCACGCCGGCGATTCAAGTCACCCATGACATCGCCCATATAATCTTCAGGCGTTACCACCTCGACCTTCATCATCGGTTCCAGTATGGTAGGTTTCGCTTCCAGCGCTCCCTGCCTGAAGCACATTGCACCAGCTATCTTGAACGCCATCTCGCTTGAGTCCACATCGTGGTACGAGCCGTCATATAAGGTTATTCTCACATCTTCTATTGGATAGCCAGCAAGTACTCCACTGCGCATCTGCTCCTGCACACCTTTATCCACAGCCGGGATATATTCTTTTGGTACCGCCCCGCCGACTATTTCATTTACAAATTCATAACCCGACCCCGGTTTTCTGGGTTCGATTTTCAGGTAAACATGGCCATACTGCCCACGCCCACCTGACTGTCTTGCAAACTTAGCTTCGTGCTGCACCGTTTGTGTTATTGCTTCGCGATAGGCAACCTGAGGATTACCAATATTGGCATTAACACTAAATTCACGCTGCATGCGATCTATGATGATCTCTAAATGCAGCTCACCCATGCCAGATATAATAGTCTGGCCGGATTCTTCGTCTGTATGTACCCGGAACGAGGGATCTTCATGCGCCAACTTTCCTAAGGCAACACCCATTTTTTCCTGATCAGCCTTGGTTTTCGGCTCGACTGCCACCGAAATAACTGGTTCTGGAAAATCCATTTTTTCCAGTGTTATTACTGCTTTTGGATCACACAGCGTATCACCAGTGGTGACATCTTTCAGGCCTATAGCAGCAGCGATATCGCCTGCAAGCACCTCTTTAATTTCTTCACGGCTATTGGCATGCATTTGCACAATGCGCCCAACTCGTTCTTTTTGACCTTTTACCGGGTTATAAACGGTATCACCGGTTTTTAAAACGCCGGAATAAACACGGAAAAAGGTCAAATTACCAACAAATGGATCGCTTGCAATTTTAAAACCGAGTGCAGCAAAGGGTGCTTTATCATCTGCCGGCCGCTCCGCTTCTGTTTCATCTTTATCATCAAGATGGCCTTTAATTGCAGGCACATCAATAGGTGAAGGCATATAATCGATAAACGCATCAAGTATTGCCTGCACGCCTTTGTTCTTAAACGCGCTACCACAAAATGTTGGTACGATCTCATTAGCCAGTGTTCTAAGGCGTACACCCTGTTTAATATCTTCGATAGTTAACTGACCGTTCTCAAGATATTTATCCATCAGCTCTTCATTTGCTTCGGCTGCCGCCTCTACCATGATTTCGCGTTTTTCATTACACAGGTCGAGCAACTCCGCAGGAATCTCACCTTCGATGAAAACCGACCCCATGTTTTCCTCTTGCCAGCGAATCGCTTTCATCTTAACCAGGTCAACAACACCTTCAAAAGTCTCTTCTGCACCAATTGGCAGTTGCATGGCAACAGGATTTGCACCTAAACGCTGCTTAATCTGATCCACAACACGCAAAAAATCTGCACCTGCACGATCCATCTTATTGACGAATGCTATACGTGGCACATGGTATTTATTTGCCTGTCGCCATACCGTTTCAGACTGTGGCTCGACCCCACCCACTGCACAAAAAATAGCGCAGGCACCATCCAGCACTCGCAATGAACGCTCAACTTCAATGGTAAAATCAACGTGACCTGGTGTGTCTATTATATTGATGCGGTGTTCTTCAGACTGCCCATCCATGCCTTTCCAGAAACAGGTAGTTGCTGCTGAAGTAATGGTTATTCCTCGCTCCTGTTCCTGCTCCATCCAGTCCATGGTCGCGGCACCGTCATGCACTTCGCCAATTTTGTGCGATATTCCTGTATAAAACAGGATACGTTCGGTTGTTGTCGTCTTGCCCGCATCAATGTGTGCCATGATGCCAATGTTGCGATAGCGCTTAATTGGTGTCTTGCGAGCCATGACTCTTACCTTCTGCCCTTTAGCTTTTTATGGACGCGTAGCTTTTTATGGATGCGACATCTTCAACCTGACGCATTACGACATAATGCCTACAGCAGTTCTAGCTAAGATTTAAGCACAATATGGTCCGTAAAAACTACCAGCGGAAATGTGCAAAAGCTTTATTTGCTTCAGCCATACGGTGCGTGTCTTCACGTTTTTTAACCGCATTGCCACGGTTTTCTGCGGCATCCATCAACTCGCCAGCAAATTTCAACTGCATTGATTTCTCACCACGTTTACGTGCTGCATCAATCAACCAGCGCATAGCTAATGTGGTTCGACGGCTGGTACGCACTTCAACTGGCACCTGATAAGTAGCACCACCGACACGGCGAGATTTAACTTCAACCATTGGTGCGACATTCACTAATGCTTTATCTAGAACGTCCATAGGCTCACCAGGGACTTTATCGTTAATGCGATCCAACGCTTTATACATTATCGATTCAGCAACGGATTTTTTACCGCTTCTCATTATCATGTTGACGAACTTAGTAATCTGAGTGCTGCCGAATTTAGGATCTGGCAACACGTCTCTTTTCGGGACTTCTCTTCTTCTAGGCATAACTTTCTCTTTGCATGACTTCTACTTAGGCTAGCTTAAATTAACTCTTAGGTCGTTTAGTACCGTATTTAGAACGACCCTGGCGACGTGATTCAACACCCTGAGTATCCAGACTACCGCGTACTACGTGATAACGCACACCCGGTAAATCTTTTACACGACCACCGCGGATAAGTACCACGCTGTGTTCCTGTAAATTATGACCCTCACCACCAATATAACTGGTAACTTCAAATCCACTTGTTAAACGTACACGAGCAACTTTACGCATTGCTGAGTTTGGCTTTTTAGGTGTTGTGGTATAAACACGTGTACACACGCCTCGTCTTTGCGGACAGGCTTCTAACGCTGGCACGTTGGTTTTTACAACTTTACTGCGGCGTGGATTACGCACTAACTGGTTAATTGTTGTCATCTATAACTCCAAAATCCGCAGATAATTGACTCTAAAATCAACAAATTGCGGCACCTGTTGGCATTTACTACAGGCTCAAAATAAACAACAGGCCCAGGATATTACTCGGGGGCCTGTCAAAAGAGGCGCAATTCTATGCTCACTGCTGACCGCTGTCAAGCGGGATTTTGCCCTATGTCCAATATGAAATG
>CAYQXD010000237.1:0-3376 GCA_964421315.1 uncultured Thiotrichaceae bacterium
TTAAGTTTTTATCGTAGCTGCCGATTGCGATATTCATACATACAAAATTACTGAGCAATGTATGAAAAAAACACTTTCGTTTCTCATATTTACTGTAACAATTATTGGCTTCATCGCTGTCATAAGCTGGCTTTTCTATGATTTAGACAGAAGCTCAGCATCACTATATCGCAATGCTGAAAGTGCCTTATCCACCTTACAGGAAAAACGCCACGCGCTGATTGAAATGAGTAATGCTGTTCGTAGTCGTTCGACCATTCTGTTAAAAATGTTACATGAAGAAGATTATTTTAAACGTGATAAAATGTCTCAGTCATTTAGTAACCACGCCTCTGCCTTTATTCACAACCGAAACAAATACCGGAGTTTTACCAAGTCGGAGGCAGAGGAAAAACTGTTTTCTCAAGTCATGTCGATGGTAAGTAAGACCGCAAAAGGTTTACGGCGTGCTTCAGCATTATTGATTGATGGTGGTGACGATGGCACTGGTGATGAATTAGCAAGACAGGTTTTATTCAGCGAAGTCTTCCCCGCCCAAAATGAGCTAATCATTAGTTTTACACAAATACAACAAATACTTGCTACAAAAAGTGAACTTGAAATAACAAAACTGAATGGACAGGTTGCGACTAACCGCCAAAAGCTATTTTATCTTGCTTTACTTTTAGCTGTAATTACGGTGGTCGCAATCGGTTTTGTACGATCTCGATTTAAAGAAAAAGAAACCCTGTTAGCGGCATCGGAAGCTAAATTTCGCTCGTTGTACGATAACGCACCCGATATGTACCTTTCTATTTCCCCTCAGGATGAATGCATCACCTTATGCAATGAGACATTACTTGAGAAAACCGGTTACGCTCTGGATGATCTGTGCAATAAACCTGTCACCATGCTGTGTCATACTAATAGCGTACAAATCATAAAAAAGGTGTTTGAACAATATATTGAGGCAGGATCAGTTCGAGATACTGAAATTGTGTTAGTAATGAAAAATGGAAATTTAATCGATGTTAGCATTAATATTGATGCGGTAAGAGATGCCAACGGTAAAATTATTTCATGGTTATCTTCCCTAAGAGACATTAGTGAACGAAAACGTGCTGAATATATTCTAAAACAACAACGTCTGGCAATGGATTGTCATTCCCTTGTATCAATTACCAATGTTAAAGGAAACATCACCTACACCAATAAAAAGTTCTGTGATATCAGCGGTTACACCAAAGACGAACTAATTGGTCAGAACCATCGTTTACTCAACTCGGGCAATCAGGAAAAAAACTACTGGCAAGATATGTATCAAACCATTGCCAGTGGCGAAATTTGGCAGGGTGAAATTCGTAACAAAAATAAAGAGGGTTGTTATTATTGGGTGGATACCACCATCGTTCCATTCATCGGACACAACGGTAAACCTGAAAGTTATGTATCTATACGCACCGATATTACTGCTAAAAAAATGGTTGCTGAAAAAATATCCTATCAGGCATCTCATGATGCACTAACAGGTTTAATCAATCGTCGTGAATTCGAAAAACGACTGCAACAATTGATGAGCCATAGTATCAATAATGAGCATCATGCGTTGCTTTATCTTGACCTGGATCAGTTTAAAGTAATCAATGATACCTGCGGGCATCATGCAGGTGATGAATTATTACGTCAAATACCTCAATTACTTGCCTGCAGCACAAGACGTTCAGACCTTATTGCACGACTGGGTGGTGATGAATTCGCCATTATTCTTTCCAGTTGCCAACTGGATCGTGCTGAACAGGTCGCACGCTCTGTTCTTGAAGCAATCGCCAATTACCGCTTTAGCTGGGAGAAACAGATATTTAAGATTGGCGTGAGTATTGGTATAGTCGAAATAAGTGATACAGACACTGATTTACATGAAGTACTAAAACACGCAGACAGTGCCTGTTATGAAGCAAAAGAAGGGGGACGCAACAGGTTTTGCATTTACACAGAAAATGACCAGGCATTTAAAACGCGATCCGAGCAAATGGACTGGGTTTCCAGAATCAATACCGCACTCAGAGATGACCTGTTTGTTTTATATGCCCAGGCTATCGTACCGGTTAATCCTGATTCATCATCAAAACCTGGCTATGAGTTACTAATACGCATGCTGGAAAATGGAAAGATTATACCTCCTTTTGCATTTATACCTGCTGCAGAACGATACAACCTGATGATTGAAATCGACCGCTGGGTTATTAACAAAGCCATATCAATAATACAGAATGCACCGGATTTCTCTGACAGAATAGACCACATAGCCATAAATTTATCCGGGCAATCCCTTGCGGATAAAGATTTCATTCAATTTATGGTTGATAAATTAGATAAAAGTCAATTACATGAAAAAATCTGTTTAGAAATTACTGAAACAGCAGCCATTGGCAATATAACAAATGCAAGACGATGCATAGAAATACTGCATGGTATGGGAATGCGTTTTGCACTGGATGATTTTGGCAGCGGATTGTCGTCTTTTTCTTATCTCAAAACACTGGATGTTGATTATTTAAAAATAGATGGTACTTTCGTGAAAAATATTGCAAACGATCCTATCGACCGCGCCATGGTGAAATCTATCCACGAAGTGGCTACAGTCATGGGCAAAAAAACCGTTGCAGAATTTGTAGAAGATGACGCTATTCTCGCAGTACTAAAGAAAATTGGCGTTGATTACGCACAAGGTTACGGCATTGAAAAACCGAAACCACTAACGGAGATTTTAGGGAAGCCTCTATTAATCCATAAAATACAAAACACACCCGTCCAGAAAAGTAAAAACACCAAATTTCAAATGTAGCTGACATACAATGTAGCTGACATACAAGGAAACGTGTAAAATCCATTGTTTGGTTCTCAGCTTCCCGCGTACCCATATATCAAATAAACCATATCGAATACACTATGATAGATACCATCAGCAATAACAAATTTGTTTCTCTCACCTACACCATCACCGATGAAGGCGATAATATTCTGGAGCGTATTGATATGCCTATCCAGTATATCCAGGGCATAAAAAGTCAGATGATAGAAAAAATAGAAACCACACTAACCGGTCATAAGGTCGGTGACCTGGTGCATGTAACATTAACCCCGGAAGAAGGCTTTGGCGCACACCAACCCGACCTGACCTTTTCTGATGATATTAACAACGTACCACCACAATTTCATTCCATCGGTGCCGAAGTCGAGTTTCAGAACGACAAGGGCGAAAGTAAAATATTTCGTGTAACCCATATTGATAATGAAAAATTAACTGTTGATGGCAACCATCCCTTTGCTGGTAAAACGATTACTTATAACATCACAGTAAAAGAAGTCCGTGATGCCACCGCCAGTGAATTAAAAA
>CAYQXD010000238.1:0-3371 GCA_964421315.1 uncultured Thiotrichaceae bacterium
GGGGTCAATATAACTTGAACCTTGCTCTACGCTGGCGGGATTATTGCCTGTTATTGTGATGACTGGTGCAGTGGTATCAGTACCAGGAGTTGAATCTGACTCACCTCCGCAGGATGCGAGAAGAAAAACAAACAAAAATGATACCAATATGTTGGTAACTATACCGTACATAATAAAGCCCTCAAATTAATAGTGTTCCAGTAAATAGTGTTCCAGTAACATTTTTTCACTCTACAACAAAGGGACTTACAGATGACTTACCGATTACATCTTTTTATTAAATTTCTGATTTTTTGTGAAGGCTCCAGCGCAAAATTACGACTTAATGCACGTTTACACTTTCGCCATACTTTTTCAGCCTCTATATGCGAGCCTTGTTTGCTATACAAAATAATCAGATCCTGATACGACTTTTCTATTGTTTCATCTAAATCAATTATATAACGCCGTAATGCTACCTCATCCTCAAAATCCAGTTTGTTGGCGCATTGGTTTAAATAAGTAATGAGGTTGTTTCTGATTGATTCTCGTTTGGCAACTAACCAGACCGACTCTGTTGCATTAACCAGCAATTCCGTGTTGTTATCCGTGTTGCTATATAAGGCTTTAATTTGTTCAAACTGATTTTTTCTGTGTTTGACAGAAAGTTTTGCCGGATTTTTTTGCAGGATTAAATTCAAGGCAGCAATATCAGAATGGCAGATTTTCGGATTTAGCAAATAACGTCCCTGAAGCTCACCATGTTGAAAAATAATTGCCTGCTTGTCCTGCAAAATTTTTCGCGCGCGAAAAATAGTGGTATCCAGTGCCTGCATTGCTTTATCGGCATCTGTATCGCCATACAGGAAATCAGCCATTTTATACCTGGGCAAACCTTCAGGATAAAGTGCCAGTAATTGAATTAATTCCAAAGGTTTTTTTTGAGGCTTGCCTTTTTGCGTCTGTCCTGAATTCAGGTGTATTTTTCCCTGCACAAAAATCTGGAAATCAGCAAAACAATTTATATTAATTTGCCAGGGCCAGTCAGGGTGTATGGGATATTGACCTGTTGGTTTTATTTTATGTTTTAAAATAAGAAATTTGACGTAATCTATTTCAATGTTTTCATGAAAAGCCTTTTCCAGTAAACATTGCATAATTTTGTGCGGCCAACCAGGAATAACGACATACTCTTCTTCAGCAGCAAGTTTGAATGCTTTTTTCAAATAATGTGATGAAAGTCGCGTGTTTTTCCAACATTGCATCACCCAGCTTTGTGCCAGCAGACCTGCATAGCGAAGATGTTTAGAACCCATCCACCTGCCTATCCATTGCGCTTTTGCTAATTGTTTGATGGATTCGAGCAACCTGTTTTGTGAAAAATAAACCTGTGCCAGGCAAATCCTTATCACCGCTTCCGGAAAAACAACACCTGCCACTATGCTTGCATCTATTGCTCTTAATAGATGTGTTTCGGCATCGACAAAACGATCTTCGCTTAAATTTAACCAACCGGATAAATAATGATACTGAGCACTATCTAAAAGCTGGGCGGCATCTTTGTTTAGCTCCATTTTATTTAAGTATCGCCTTGCCTCGGTAAAATCCCCCTTGCAAATATAGGCATAAACAAGTTGAGCTGTCATTTGAGCATGCCAGGTTTTTACCTGTATTTTATTGCCATAATCCATACCTTTTTTAATTTCTTTAACGGCACTATCTACTTTTAAATGTAACCACTCCATCATGGAAAACATGGTACTTTGCATCATGACGTTAAAAGGATAGTGAACGCTATGATGAACAAGACCTAGCGATTCTTTGTGCAGCAATCTTGCTTCGCGCATATTACCAACCCAAATGTTGTACAAAATCAAATGATTATAAATATTCGTTTTTATATAAATATTTTGACAGTGTAGTAGCTCTGTTTTTAATCGTTTCGCCCAATAAATCAATTGCTTTCTATCCGGTCTGGCTAATAATAAAGCATTAAAATAAGCGGCAAAAAAACTGGCCTGGCTATCTTTGTTTTCTGGAAACCCTGCTATTTTTAGTAACTTATCAGCTTGATTAAGCCAGAGTAGAACATCCGAAAAACGGTCAAGGTAATAAAATTTAACATTGGCATAATCCGTCCAGACTGCAAAAGCCTGCTGGTATTCTTTTGCCGCCAGCTTAGCCTGAAATTTTTTCTGAAACCATGTTGAGATTTTCTGAATATAGCCTGGAAATAAATTAACACCCAACCATAAAAGATAATTGTTATTAAATTTAAAATTCTCTGGTATTGCTTCAAGCCACTGTTTTACCGTGTCATTATTCTTAGTTGATAACAACTGACTGGCATTTTGCTCTATCAGCAAAACCAATAATGCCCACTGTCTGTTTTTTAGATATTGGGCACCTTGCTGCTCAATGTTTGATACATCTGATTCATTGATTTTATATGTCATTTTTGTAGCCGTTAGATTGAGCTATGACGCGATTGTTGCGCGTAATGAAAAGTTAACAGCAGCACATGAAGGATGGAAAAAATTTTAGTTTGTAGTCCATAGGTTGGGGTGAGGCACAAACCCCAACTGTACCACGCGCAAAATGTTGGGGTTCGTGCCTCACCCCAACCTACGCACTATTCATTATTCACTATTCATTAAATTTTCAATCAGAAAATTTCAGCAGCATGCAGTAGTTAATCAAATTATTAGTCGAATCATCATAACGCTTTGTGCCTTCTCTGTTTGCCAGTTCCTGTTGTATATCAGTCGCCAATTGCTTGCCGTACTCTACACCCCACTGATCAAACGAATTTATATCCCAAATAATGCCCTGCACAAACACTTTATGTTCATACATGGCGAGTAGCGCACCCATGGTTCTCGGGTTCAGACTTTCAAATAGTATTGAATTTGTCGGTTTGTTGCCCTCAAAAATCTTGTGCGGTAACACGTCCTTTATTTTTTCTTCAGAATACCCAGCAGCTTCCAGCTCACCACGCGCTTCGGCTTCGGTTTTGCCTTTCATCAAAGCACGGGTTTGCGCAAAATAATTGGCTAACAGCACACTGTGTTGATCGCCTAAGGAATTTATACTGCGTGCTGGTATTAAAAAATCGGCGGGTACGGGTTTGGTGCCCTGATGCAACAACTGGAAGAATGCGTGTTGGCAGTTGCTGCCGGTTTCTCCCCATATAATCGGCCCGGTCAGGTAATCCACACGCTCGCCTTTGCGATTGATGGTTTTACCGTTGCTCTCCATGTCAAGTTGCTGCAAATAAGCAGGAAGACGGCGTAAATACTGGTTATATGCCATTACCGCATGGCTTTGTGCATCGAAAAAATTGTTATACCAGATGCCGAGTAATGCCAGAATAACCGGCATATTTTTTTCAA
>CAYQXD010000239.1:0-3262 GCA_964421315.1 uncultured Thiotrichaceae bacterium
AACTCGAAGACAAACTGCTTGCCAGCGTCAACAAACCAGAACAAAGCAAGCAAGCAGCAGCAGCACCAACAAAAAAAGCACAGCCAAAAAAGTCTGCTAAAACACAAACCAGTAAAGCAAAAACAGTGACAAATAAACCGGCTGCCAAATCGGCTACAAGCGCAAAAAAAACCACCGACACAAAATCAACAACCAGGACTAAACAAAAGCAGGTAAGCAAGAACACGAAGCAATCAACCTTATTTCCACAACGTATCTGGCCGGATTAATGAGAATTACGAATCGACCGTTTGTCATCTCGACCAGAGGGAGAGATCTTATTCTACAGTAGTATAAGATCTCTCCCTCTGGTCGAGATGACAGTTGCTCTTTTTGGCTTTTCTAATTCGTAATTATCAATTAACTAAATCAGGTGATTTTTGGCTATTCAATTAACAGAATATCAGGACTTATTAGAAGACCTTGGCGAACAGGCGAGCGAAGTACTGGAAGCTACCTGGCACGATGCTGTACGGGTATTCAGTCCGCGCGGCCTGGAAGCTTACCTTAAAGGTGCAGCAGGACTAAAATCTCTTGGTCGTGGCACTGACCTGGTGATATCTTATATAGAAACCGCGCCACTGGTTGCCAAAGAAATTGGTGAACAGGCCGTTCCCGAACTGCTTTCAACTGCCATCCAAATGTATTCCAGAACCAGTGCCGAAGTCTTGTCACTGGTGTTTTCCACGGCATCTACCGCAGCAAATCGATTAGGCGAGCTGGATTTATTTAAAGCCTATTTAAGCCTGCTCAATAATCTGGTGGCAAAAGCACCTCGCGCAATACGCCCCTTTCTGGAAAACCTGGACGTATTGTTAGGTCAACTTACCCTCGGCGGATTACGCCGCTGGATTGCATGGGGCATATCCGCCTACCGCAATGATTTTGATGCTCAGGCAAGTTATTTTGGTCTTAAAAGTGAACAGTCCAAAGCGGTATTACAGCAGGAACAACGGGGCGTACTGTTTGTTAATGTACAGCGCCGCCTTAATATGTATCTACGTTCATTGTGGGGACGTGATTTTTTTATCCGCCCTACTTCTGGAGATTTTGAAACCCGCGAAGGCTATCGCCCGTATATCGAACACTATTTTATTCACCTGCCGGATGCATTCGATGACTACAAACCAGAAGCTGCAACAGAAGAGACACCTGCGGTATCTGGTATGGACGTATATCGTGCCAGTGCCGCACATGCGGCTGCCCATATCGTGTTTTCCAGTTACGATACCGACGCTGATGATTTAAGTGTGTTACAAAAACTCATGATCGGCGTGATCGAAGATGCACGCATTGAAACACTTGCCGTGCGAAGCTTTCCCGGTATGAAAAAGCTATGGATCAGTTTACTTGCCGCCGACCCCACCCTGGATGAAGGTCTGCAACCGATACTGGACAGGCTGGCGCGTGCACTGCTGGATGAAGACTATGTCGATACTCATCCACTGGTCACGCAGGCACGTAACGCCATAGCTGCTGCCGAAGCACGTTTGCATGAACCCGAACTGGCACGTGAAATTGGACTTGATCTTGCCGAACAGGTCATCGCTCAAGATATTTCACTCAACTCCAGAACCGATCAATACAGTACGCCCTATCGAGACGATAACCGCTGCCTGTGGCAGTCGCCTGATTACAGTGAAGAGGGACACGAACTCTTGCCTGGCGAAACCGAGCAGGTACGCAAATACGTCAGCATCATGGCAATGGTTAACGAAGTCGAAGTGGAAAACGCAGGCGATGATGCACAGGAAATCTGGGTACTGGAAACAGAACTGTTTCCTTACGAAGATGAAGGCGAGTCCTACAATGATAAGGAAGGCAAAGAGCCTATATCCTCACCCATTCATTATCACGAATGGGATTACCAGACCCAACTGGAACGCCCGAACTGGGTAACCTTGCTGGAAAAACGTCCGAAAATGGGTGACCCGGACGACATTGAAGAAATACTTGAACGCCATAAACCTCTGGTGCGCCGCCTGAAACAATTAATTGAAGCAGTACAGCCACAGGGCGTGATACGCCAGCGTAAAGTTGAAGATGGTGACGACATTGATCTTAATGCAGCGATTGGCGCAATGATTGATATTCGCCGTGGTGTGCAACCCGATCCGCGCATCGGCATTCGCACGACCTTACAGATTCGTGACCTTTCTGTGTTATTACTGATTGACCTGTCCGAATCAACCAATGACCCGTTGCCAGCGTCTAAATCGGCTGCCACAGCAGGCTTAGCTATTGCAGGACAGCTAACGCCGGACAACAATGGCGAGGGCGATGAAAGCGATGAGCCCACCATACTCGACATGTCACGAGAAGCCGCCACCCTGATGGCAGAAGCGATGGACAAAGTTGGCGATCCCTTTGCCATCCACGGCTTCGACTCCAATGGACGGCACGATGTCGAATATTACCGCTTTAAAGATTTTGACGAAGATTACGATGAAGACGTAAAAGGGCATTTAGCCGGTATGACGGGACAGTTATCAACCCGAATGGGTGCAGCAATACGTCATGCTGGCAGCTTGTTAAGCCAGCGTGCCAGCGTGAAAAAAATACTGTTTATACTGACAGACGGTGAACCTGCTGATAACGATGAAACTGATCCGCAATACCTGCGTTTTGACACCAAAAAAGCGGTTGAAGAACTTGCCCGTAATGGCATCAACACCTTTTGTTTAACGCTGGACCCCTACGCAGACCAATACGTTTCCCGCATCTTCGGTGCAAAAAACTACCTGGTGCTGGATCATGTATCACGTTTACCAGAAAAACTGCCTGAACTATATTTATCCCTGACCAAATGAGCAAACACAGAATTACCTCGTTCCCACGCTCTGCGTGGGAATGCATATGGAACGCTCAGTAACCACAGAGTATGCGTTTAGCACGGTACGCATTCCTTTGCTGCGCGTAGGAACGAGAAGAAACAACAAAATAACACAGAACATTGAGGACTTAAAGATGATAGACGACAAAAGTCAATACCTGATAAATAAGGAACCCTACTACCACACCATTGGTAAAGAAGTAGAGCGCTACGAAGCCGCTTATTCTGTGCGTATGCCGATAATGATAAAAGGTCCCACTGGCTGTGGTAAATCTCGTTTTATAGAATACATGGCGTGGAAATTACAAAGACCACTGATTACGGTTGCCTGTAATGAAGACATGACCGCATCCGATTTGGTCGGTCGCTTCCTGCTCGATGCCAGTGGCA
>CAYQXD010000240.1:0-3258 GCA_964421315.1 uncultured Thiotrichaceae bacterium
AAACAACCATCGACTAAAAGTCGATGGGCTAGTACAAGATATTAAAGTGCCTCCAAATACCAGTTGAGGCTGATCACATAACTTCATAATCCCTATCATCTGTCATCTCGACTAGCGGGAGAGATCTTATTCTACAGAGGTACAAGATCCCATCCCGCTAGTCGAGATGACAGATGACATTCAATAATGTTTCGTGCAAATGTCTCTCTAAGTAATGCCTACACTAACACAGCTTCTTTAAAATACGGATACTCATCCAATAGCACGAAAAATCAATTACTCTGACCCCATTGATTAGCTAACGCCGTGCTCACCGCTAAATTTATCCGAGTGCAGCACATTGTTAAATGCTATTTTAATGCGTATACTTATGCGCATACCACAAATGGCTATGATAGAGGACATAACGACATGCAACCCTTATATGATTACGAAGCTCCGAAAAAAGCAACAAACCTTAGCTTAAACAGTGACTTACTAAAACGCTCTAGAGCTTTAAACATTAACTTATCGGCCACTCTTGAGCAAGCATTGAAAGATAAATTAGCTCAAACTGAAGCAAATAAGTGGATAGATGAAAATAAGAATGCCATAAAAATATACAATGATTTTGTTGAGAAAAACGGTTGCTTTAGTGACGAATTTCGGGAATTTTAATGAGCCAATTTGATGTATATGTTAACCCTAGCTTATCTACTCGAAAAGCTTTTCCTTTTATTGTCGATATACAAAACTCACTGATTTCAGAAATAGCTACTCGTATTGTTATACCTCTAGGAAAAATGAGCTATTTTAACAATGAACAAATGAAGAGACTTACACCAGTCATTGAATATGAAAATGAAAAATTATTACTTCTTACTCCACAAATTGCTTCTATGCCAACCAAGAGATTAAAGAATCCTGTTGGATCATTATCTCATTTCAGAGATGAAATTATTGCCGCTTTAGATTTTGCTATTACAGGCATTTAACGAGGCTGTAGAAAAACCCTAAACCACAGGTTCCACTACAGTTGGCAGCTTAAGCTTATTGGGTCAAAGGTAAATTCACTGACAGGGATAACATGGATTGCACTGGGTTTGGCGCGTGAGGGACGTTTGTGTTTTTCTTTTTGTTGTTCAAATTTAGGGTCGCGTGAACGAAACTGGTTATCGGGAATGTAACCATTAATGCCTTCGCTATGCAGATACTTCATATTATCTTCATTGGCAAAACCGGTATCTGCTGTGACTATTGCGTCTGCAGCATAAATGTCATTATTAAGACACTAATTATAGACACCCATAAAAACACCTTGCATGGCGGTTGCGCCACTGATTTGCCCATTGGTCAAACGCATAGTGCAGGTATATGTTTGCCAATAACGGTGATAGCACTCCGCCCTGGGGGATACCTGTTTTGCTTCTGCTCCATTGGCCGTCATCAATGACTCCAGCACGCAAATTTTGCTCAATCAGTCTATGGATACGGCGGTCACTGATGCGGTGTTGTAGAAATTGCATCAGTTGTTGTTGGTCTATTTGGTCAAAGAAACCTTTGATGTCTGCATCCAGTACATAGCTGACCCTCTTTTGAGTGATTGCAACATAGAGCGCGTCTAGTGCTTTATGTTGGTTTCTCTTTGGCCGGAAGCCGTAGCTAAAGCCCAGAAATTCTTGTTCATAGATGCTCTCTAATACCCAGACCAGCGCTTGCCGTAGCTTGCCCACGTTTCTCCATCAACTCCAGCGGCTGCTTTCTTCTTCAAGCTTTGGTATGCCCGATACAGTAAAGGTTGGCTGATATGGTGGAGCAGGTTGACAAACTTGAGCCCTTTTTCCTCTCGTGCAATTGCACGTATCCGCGCTAACTTTCCCTCTGATCCTGCAAGATACCGGGATCCTGCCTCAGGTTGAGTAGACGAATTCCCCTCCGTCGAGACCCTTCGCTCCACAGGCTCCGCTACATTTTGTCTGTCTGTATTGTTCGCTTGCTTCATCACTACTATGGTCTCGTCTGACTTCCTCAAAGCATTATGCCGGGGGTTATTTGTTTTTCACTTTTACCTGGCATAGCTGTTACCGCAACATTGAGGATCTCCCAGGTTCCGACGCTAGACTTTAATACATGCTTCATGTCTATGACTCCGACAGACCAGCATCTCACTCGTGATTAATGTGTGTACACTGTATTGCTTTCCCTATCACCCAACAAGGTCAGCATCTGTAATGTTGTTTTCGGAGCTCTATACTGAGCCTATATCTTCCCTGTCAACGCTTAGCCCTCACCCTTACAGGTAACAGCCCATGACTCGGGGTCACAGCGGGTCACTACTCCTTACTGCGTAAGAGACTTTCACTCTCAATCTAGCGCCAGCTTCGCTTGGCGCACTGGGTGTCTTTGTTTACTCCTCCACACCTCTTAATTTCAAAAAAGATATTTTCTTATATAGTGTGCCACGAGCTTGTCCAACAACAGGATAAGATTGTGGTTCGCTTCGCTCTCACAATCTATCCTTGTTCGTTATGTGTTTCTGCTTAAGCACATCAATCTGAGCATTACAATCAGAGCGGCACAACATTGGTTGCACACGGCCCCTTCTGGCCTTGCCCCACCTCGTATTCTACTTTCTGTCCGTCATTGAGCGTTGCATAGTCGCCACCGCTCTTGATTTCAGAATGGTGCACGAATAGGTCTTTCCCTCCATCGTCTGGAGTGATAAAGCCAAAACCTTTGCTTGCGTCGAACCACTTTACTGTACCTGTACTCATTTCGTTTTTTTCCTATCTTGATTAGAATTTCATTTATAGTGATTGTGATTTTTATCTATATTTTTAACACAAATTAATATGGGTAAATTCTGATTTCACTTTCTTCACATAACGAGACTGTAGAAAAACCCCGAAATTGTTAGATTTAAGCTGTTCTGGAAAAAATCATAAAAGCTTAAGTCCACATATCACTTTGAGCCCAACTTAATTTAAAGCTATATGCATAGTTTTTTAGTTAATTACATTCTGTGATCAGCTAAATATTATTTAATCACTTATATCGTCTCACATTTTAATGACATGTCAAATTAGGGTTTTTCTACAGCTTCAACGGCCAAAATCACCGGGAAAACAAGGCGTAAGGAGGCACGACTGGAGCTTTGTTTTTTCCGAGTGCATTTTACTTGTTGGACGAAGCCGCTATCGCGGAGAAAGCCACCCATCATTTGTAGTGTAACCACACTAGCCCTCACATCGTTTAGAAAGTAAGTTGTAGCCTCATTCA
>CAYQXD010000241.1:0-3250 GCA_964421315.1 uncultured Thiotrichaceae bacterium
TCATAACACAACTCATATCTTTTTATTTCGCTGTCTCGAACAATATCTGTCTTGTTTTCCCGCATAACCTGTTTAAGGCTGTCAACAGCCAACTTAAAATAATTTATAAATACTTTTACGCTATTTAGCTTTAGCATTTACACCGCTATTCTTCATAAGATAAATCTTTCACAAGACGTTCTTTTTTAAACAGCTCATTCAATTTACTGTCTGCTGTACAAAATATAATACACGATCACGGGGTCTTGTTTTTTGCTTTACCCATGGCATTGTGGTCAGAGTAAAATTAATCTGAATTACAGGACACATAACTTAATTCATCGCACCATACCGTTCTGCTAAATGTGAAAAAACAATACGCGCTACGTTCTTTAGGTTTCATGAAAAAACTTATTTTCATTTTAATTCAATTTTATAAGGTAGACCATGCAGTGATTTATCGGTCAGGACTTCCTGCCATTGCATTTTCTGCTCCTATGCTAAACGGCGCATTATACATTAAACGTACACCTTTAAATTAACAGCACATCGCATGGCTGATTTTTACTATGCTGGTTAACATTTAGATCTCAGTATTAAAAACTCAACATCAAAAGCTATCAAGCCCAAAATCGTCCTTGAAGCGCCCGATCTGATGCATGCGTTCGTGCAGGACTGTAACAATGCCGATATCCCAGCGGCTCAAATACCGCCAATAATTCTGGGGAATAATTCTGGGGACACATTACTTAATTAAATAATTCTGGGGACACATTACTTAATTATGCTACAGGTATAATTCTGGGGACACATTACTTAATTATGCTACAGGTAGAAAAAAGTTCTCAAATACCATTTTTACACATCCTGCTTGTTGGTTGTTATTAACAATTAAGTAGTCGGAAAAATCTGCATTGGCTGACATTTAAAATATAAGGGGTCAAGTATCATATTGACTGTTTAAATATATAAAGAATAACTGGGGTCGCCCCTAAGCCAATAGTTGTCAATAGGCAAAAGCATACTACAACGTAAATATTTTACGTTTTTTATATTTAAAAAAACGCAAGTCTTACTCAATGCATCCGTTATTTCTATGGTGTTGGTTCTCGCCCCAATAAAGAGCTGTACCAGTCACCGTTGTTTGCTCCTGCAACAACGGCATACACTACGTCCATGTAGATAACCACTCATGGTCAAGGCAATAACCGTCATATTAACTTTTGGTTATACCCCCCAGCTCTAATGAGTCCCAGAAAATCTCCGTTTCCAAACGCTAGAATAACTGGGGTCAGTAACTGATATTAAAAACATCTTCTTTTAGACAGTGATTATTCCCACCAAAATCTTCAAATCATTCATTTCCCAGCTCAAACATTCGCCACCCAGAAATTTAATTGGCTAGTTTTTTACTACTTTATTTGTATTTCTTGCTTCAATACAGCCGCATTGGAAATAATCAGGTTCGAAATAATCAGGGGCGAAGTAAAATTAATCGCAGATATTAAGCGAAGAATAAACCGAGTTTCTGATTTAATTTCATTTTAAGCAAAATCATCCTAATTATCATTCTTCTTAACTCTTTAATAGGGCTCAATTTTTTTAGAAAAATTTTCATTCCCTTCTTAAGTGCCTTCAACCATTCTTTCCTAAATTTTTTATTCAATAAAATCCGGGCACACAGTTTCGGTCACGGGGTCAGGTCTTGTTTTTTGCTTCAATCAACGGGGTCAAGAGTTATTGATATTAAAAACTTCTTCTTTTTGAAAGCTTTACAGTGATTATTCCCACCAAAAGCTTCAAATCCTTCATTGCCCAGCTCAAACATATACCGCTCAGAAATTTTAATCAATGGGGTCAGAGTTAATGATTTTTCATTTATTTAGCAATTTTTAACTCTGAGGACACATTACTTAATCATACTATTGGAAAAAAATAGATGCCAGTATCATATTAACTCTTTAAATACCCACATTTCCTCAACAAATTCCTGTTCCCTTCTAAGGTCGTCATCCATTTTTTTCCGGATCTTTTTCATTCAATTATCATTTACTGGTGCCAACAAAAACTCAGTGACAAATTTGTGCTGATCTGCACGCACGAGTTCAAGCACACGTTCTATATCAATATTCATATACTCATGCACGATGCGGTTTCGCAGGCCAATGGCGGCATTCCATGCCTGCAAATCTTCCTCTGCAATTACCCTTAGTCGCGCAAGTGCTGCTAATGCGTCATAAGCAGATACGGGCACCGGCTCTCCCTTAGCTTTGAGAATCTGCTTAGCCTTACCTATTGCGTTTTCAATCAACACCTGGAGTGCGTGCAGCACACCATTCTGTTCCAGACGTGATAGCGTACCGCCAACGGACAATTGCTGACGAGCTTCATCAAGCAGGGAACGATACTCACTGGCGATTTGTGCCGTTTCTGCCTGGTAAAGGTCAAGCCGCATGCTGCTTCTCCCATTCATAGCTTTCAAGTTCACGCCATACCCGCCCCAAAAAATAATTCCAGTCCAGGGTGTCCTCGCCTTTCAACGGGATACCGTCCTCGGCCACCAGGGCACGCATGGTAAGCCCGGCACGCGGCAAGTCAATCAGATCAACGAGATCTTCACCAACTCCTAACGCTACCGCCAGCTTACGTCGCAAGGTTTCTGTGTTAGCCAGATTATCAAGCATGCTCATTCCGCGTTTCCATTGTATGGCAATATCCCAATCGCTTTCGGGATGGGCTCGTCCCTCCGCCCGGCTACCAACCAGCACCGCCAATTCAAGCTCAGTCTGCGTTTGTAAAACCTGTTGTATATTTGCAATTGTCATAGAAATAATTGGGGTTAGAGTAGAATGGCACTTACTTAAACCGATAATTTTCTTCCAAATCAATAAAATCCGGGCACACAGTTTCAAGTCCCGGATTAACACCAATCCAAAAATTCTGACTCATAACACGATACTTCCCTTACAAGCAACAAGTTTTAAGATGCTACTATTCATCGATCAGTGCCAGTGCCCGGTCAATTGTCTTTTCTGATGAGAGCATACCGTACTGCTTGAGCTTGCTAACTAATGGTCGTGCAGCCGGCACCACACCCCGTTTCTTAGCTATCATCACCAAACCTAGTGTGGCCTATAAGCGGGATTTTCAGTGTTTGTGCACGAATCAAAAGGGTCAGAGTAACTGATTTTTACTACAATTAGTCAGGATAAGTTCATAAGGGGTCAAGTATCATATTGACTCTTTATCTTGTTGAGTTTTCTCAGCAATT
>CAYQXD010000242.1:0-3198 GCA_964421315.1 uncultured Thiotrichaceae bacterium
CGACAGGGCCTTCCACCCTGCAAGATGCATCAAGATTAAACTTGACGCTCTAACGTCGCAAATCACCGGCGGTTAAAAGTGTTGCGCGTTTTTTGCGCGACGCTTTTAACCGTCCGAGTTGATTTGCTTTGTTAGGGCATGTCTTGACCGTGACACCATAGCTCATATTCACTAATGTCAATGCTGTCACCCCAAGCTATAGCATAGCCACCTTGCTCAACCTGAACTGACTTAAATAATGCTGGGTTTTTTAATGGAGTAAACATTTCTTTTTTTAATAGTGGTGTAATGTCATACTTTTTCTTTTGGTAATTATCAAACTCAATCAATAGAGTGTGGTTGTCAAGGGTGATTGCTGATTGTATTTTTGGATACATCATAATTAATCCAGTGGTGGGAGCTTGTGAAATTCTTGAGACTCCCACATTTTTTGTAATTCGCTCTTATTTAATGTTGCCCATTCAATAACAAGTTTTTTTGCCCTTTTAGGTAAATCTCCTTCAATCATTTCAAGGGTTTCGATATTAAATAGCCCCACATGTTCCGCATAAACAGCGTGGAAATGTGGTGGCGGATGATCTCCGAAAAATAGCTTTATTACGATACCATAAAATCTTGCTATTTCAGGCATGATTGTCTCCTGTTATTTGCCCTAACGCCGCAAATCACCGGCGGTTAAAAGCGTCGCGCGTCTTTTGCGCGACGCTTTTAACTGTCCGAGTGCATTTGCTTTGTTAGCAGTTTTATTTGATTTAAATACCATTTTATTCAATAACAAGATCTCTCTTTTGCCTTTTGATCTTCGCTTGATGAGACCTGCCAAGATTCCTATCTTTTCTTACCAATCTCAAGTTTGCTTTTAATTTATGATATTCCTGAAATTTTTCGGATAATGAAATATCTTTAAATGTATAAACACTATCAACTATTTCAATGTATTCCACAGCAGAAAGGTCAATTTGGTTTATTTCAATGAACCTGTCAACTATAACTGAAAATGTATTTGGTTGCCTGTGGTCTACATTTAATTCTTCCCAAAAGCTAAGTTCTCCTGTTTCTTGGCATTTAATTTTTCCTTTTTTTGACCGACCTTTAAAGTAAGAAAGTTTAACTGATCTTAAATCGTTGCCTATTAGGTCACGACAGGTTTTACTAAATTTTGTTATTGCTGAAGAGTTTCCATTTATGCACTTTGTGTATGAAAAAATATCAGAAGTTGAATCATTTCTAATTATGTAAAAACATTTAGTTTTATACCTTATTTCATCAACTTTAAACTCTTTAACGCCAGAACCTATTTTTTCTTTTGCTTTTTTATGAGTTTTTAAAAGGCTTAAGACATCCTCATAATCTGCTGAATTTAATATCTCTCCAAATTTGTAGGAGTTCAGTATATTTTTGAAGTGCAAAAGCGCATCTTTTTTATAATTAAAAGTTAATGCACCTATTTGGATTTTCTTTTTCATAACCTCAATCTGTAAAGACTGTATTTACTGCTAACGCCGCAAATCACCGGCGGTTTAAAGTGTTGCGCGTTTTTTGCGCGACGCTTTAAACCGTCCGAGTGTATTTGCCTTGTTAGCCATTTTAATTATGAACGGCCATATATTCGGTTACCGCTTGAGTTAACAAACCAGACCGTGATTCTCCATGCTGTTTGGCATATTTATCTACTGAGTTGAGTACCATTTCTGGTATGGTTATATTTACTCTTTTAGACTTTATCGATAACTTATTTATATCAATATCTACTATTGCCCATATACCATCTGCATAATCAGGGTTGTTTTTATTCTCTTCTATTGGTGTGCATAATGGCAATAATTCTTTATCTATTAATAGTCCTTCAAGGTGGCATTCTATTGCTTCTTGTGCCATTGTGATAGCTTCATCTATTGATGAACCTGCGGAGTAACACCCTGGAATATCTGGAATAGTAACCCCGTAATCAGAGTTTTTTTCTTTATGTAATACAATAGGATACTTCATTATTTATCTCCAATTCCAGCCAGCCTTTTTGTATATGCTTTTTAATGTTTTAATCGGAAAATCTTTTTTAGGATGCGGAACAGTAACTTTCCCATGTTTTGTTGGATGTTTAAATTGGTGATGGTCACCTTTGGTATGATGTAAATACCACCCATCCTTTTTCAATTGCTTTATAACTTCCCGACTATTCATTATGTGTACTATACACACTTTTTAAAAGACTGACAAATATTTGGTACTTTTGATGGCTAACGCCGCAAATCACCGGCGGTTAAAAGGGTTGCGACTGTAGCGTAGCGGAAGTCGCAATCCTTTTAACCGTCCGAGTGCATTTGCCTTGTTAGAGCCATAGCTGCGTGGATTATGCAGCAATAGTTTAAATACACGACCATACTCAATTATTGTGACCATGTTGAAACATACCAAAAGTTTCGGTGATTGCCATAGCCAAGTTTTGTTTTTAATGAAAAAAATGAGCGATAGAGAATACCTTATTTCTTTCGTTTGTATTGTGCTGTTACCACTAATACTGCATAACCTCAGATTTGAATTGCCTGTTGCTACACACAGTGAGTGTGGCACTATGTTTAAAATGGCTGTACGTATTGTAAGCCAACAATGCAGACTATACCGTGTTTTTTGTTGATTTATTACCCCTGCATTATGCCGCCACCAATACTACGGAATAGCGTGGATGCAACCAACTTTTTTAATGCTGACGCATTATCCACGTTACATCATGCGTTGTATCTACTTTTGTGTTGTGCGCCTACAATGCTTTGAGTAACCTGCCGATTCACATCATTAAGTGTGGCACATTGTTAATTTTTTACTACTGTTTTTATACTGGCGAGTTCAACCACATAACGCAATAGTGAAACCTTTGTTTTTTTGCATGAAACAATAACCACCATTGGTGTTTGTGTGTGGCTCTAACGCTTGGCATCAGCGGACGCAAAAAAGGGGCGCGGTTTTTGCGACAGCAAAAAACGTGACGCTTTTTTGCGTTCCGTTGCATGCAATTGTTGAACAAAGCCGCAAAGCGGCAGAAAACCCCACGCAGCTGAACAAGTATAATTTCCCAGCCCAATTCCGGGTGCTATTTAGAGGAAATTGTAACATGAACAAAAAAGAAAAATCCCGATTCGAAAGCGACTATCAACAACACTTAAAATGCCTTAAATTGCAGGGCAAAGCCGACAAAACCAT
>CAYQXD010000243.1:0-3146 GCA_964421315.1 uncultured Thiotrichaceae bacterium
GAAAAATAGATTGTAGCATTTACGACATTGAAGGACGTGCTACCAGGTTATTCAGCGACAAGCAGCAGGGTAAATAATTGACAGCCAGCAGCCACCCGTATTAGTATGTAATACATACAGAAAGCGAGGTGAACTATGCAAAGAAATACTAGCGTGACATTAGGCGAACATTTTGGAGAATTTGTTGAAGACACAATTCAACAAGGGCGATTTGAATCAGTTAGTGAAGCTGTGAGAGCTGGTCTACGTCTTCTTGAAGAGCATGAAGCCAAATTAGATCTGCTACGAAAGAAACTCTCCGTTGGTGTAGTGCAACTCGATCAAGGCGAAGGGGTTGATGGCGATGCATTTATGCAAAAATTAATCGGATAATGGCAAAATATATTCTCACTACATCAAACTGCAAACGGTCGGATGATCCAGTTTTTTAATATATTAAGATCTTTCACTGGCAGGTAATCATAGGCATCTTTCAGGTCTTGCATGACAGCATCAGCCAGCGTGTAGTTCTCAGACTGTTTGCTTATCATCATAAAATACCACGAAAAAGGGTAGTTCATGTGTCGATCATAATGATGGATAGCATTGGCAAGTTCCACGCCATGGTATTTCTCTGCATTCGGTAATTGAGGCAGGGCTGCGGTAAAGATTGTTATCGGTTTTGCTGTTAAATGCGCCTCACCATCACTGCCCATGTATTCACGTAAGGAGAGAATCCAGTGCTTACAAAAGGTCTGGTTTGATCCGGCACTGCTGTTGTTCCAGTCTGCAAGAAACTGGCGAACATGTTCACCGGGTTTATCTTGCTGTGCAAATTGTGCAATTAACTGGTTGATTGATGTCATTCGCCGAAAAATAAATCGGGGTGCAGTGATTATTTCTGGTTTTAATCGAGGGTAATCCAGCGGATCAAGGAAATCTTCCAGGTTGTCGGGGAACCAGTCTGGATCAATCAGGCGGCGATCCAGCACTTCTTTTAATTCTTCAATTTCCAGTTGTATAAAATCCTCGGCTTTATCACCACAGCTTGCGGTAAAGTAATGTGTCTTGCCTGCATGGCTGGTGGCAAAATAGCCTGCATCCAGATAACGAATAATAAAATCTTCCAGCTTGCCAGCTGATTCCTGCTCTACCCAGTTCGCAATATTGTCTGTTACACGGTTGTAGTTAGCGTCTACAACGCCACCTAATCGGTGCCAGTTGCCACGTGTTAGCACACACTCAAAACCATATTCTGGAAAGATTGATTTTAAGCCTGTTATTATTTCTGGTATGGCATTATCAGCATCAATATTGTTGCATAGCTGTTCGAGTTGTTTGTGCTGGCTTGTCAATAATGCTTCTGTGCTGTTGTTTTGTTGTTTCATATCTCATCAATTTCTGCCACAACAAAACCACTTGCAAGCTCAAAATCCTGGGTAAGATTCAGGCAATGCTGGCTACTGTCCAGCAAGTACAGGTTAAAGTTTGTCTGTTCAAACACGGGATCGACCGTATCGACATCATCATCCATGCAGTAACTAAAATGAATCTCTGGAAAACCTGTTCTGAGTGATTCGAGTATCGCAGTAGATACAGGCTGTAACTGCTGTAACTGCTCCGCCACATCTGCAACTTGTAACTTGCTTATCATGTGTTTGCCTGTTGTGTGCTTGCATGACGCTTAAAACGGATACGTTGCTGCACTGACTGCCCCATTACTTTCGCCAGCCATGGTGGTGGATTATTGCTGATGACCTGTTGCAGTGCGTCAACTTCATCTTTGGCTGAACCTAGCTGTGGTTTTTTGATTGGATGCACGCCAGCACGTACCACTTTGGCAGCACCAGGCCCGCCAATAGAGACGATAAACAGGATCTGACAACCTTCCAGTAAGGAGGCACGATAGCTGTTTTTATCCAGTTTAGAGCCAGATTCATCAATTGTTCTTATCTCGATTAAGCGAGACTCTGTAGCATTGACCTGGTAAATCAGAAATCGCAAACAGGTACCAAAATGACCATCGAGTAATTCGCCATGGTTAGAGGCGCAGGCAACCTGAATACTATTGGGCAAGTCCTCTTTATAAGGTTTTATCACAGGCAATGCTTCAGACTGGAATAACACAATCATCCTCCATGCAGACATCCAGGCACTGAGGAAAATCGAATTCTTCTTCACATTCGGTGCAGCTGTCAGCTTCTATCATATAAACCCCTTTGAAGGGTTTGATGGATTTGCTGGGACATAGTGGCTCACAGTCTCCACATGCGGTACAAAGATCTCTTACTATTGCATAAGCCATATCAATTCTCTGGTGTTATTTAAATTGCTAACCACGTTTAAAACGCAGCGTAGCTGGAAATTTCGGTCTGGGTGAAATCGGGTCAATATAATATTTTGAGCCATCAGTGAGCACTACCTCACCACCCCATTCCGTATCGTTATCCTTTTCGACATAAAAGATTTCATCTTCCTGATCTTTTTTTGCGATATAAAATAGCAGTGCGCCATTATCTTTTATGCGTATCATTACATTGGGCATAATGTTTTTCTCTCACTCCAGGGCAATACGACAGCTCGCATTGCCCTTGTTTTCTCGGACAAGCTCCTAACGAATTAAATCGTAGTTATAGTCGCTCACGCCCATCTCACGGGTTTCTTCATCCAACCGTTCCAGCACTGCATTTACCAGTGTTTTCAGGATATACATAGCTCCTTCATAACCCATGGTGGTATCACGGTGCATATGATGACGATCGAATATCGGAAAGCCGATGCGAATCAGCGGCACTTCAAACTCTTTGCCCTTGTACAAGGTATCGCGCTGGATAAACTTGCCATAAGAGTTACCAATCATAAAATCAGGTTTGTTGGTAAACATCAATGAGCGGAAATGCCACAAATCTTTGCTTGTGTGTACCTCACTGTTTTGACCATAAGGTGAGGCAGCAAGTACCTCTTGCATGGCTTTTTTCCAGCGTTTGTTGGCATGGTTGCACAGCACATGAATCGGCTCGGCACCCAATTCCATAAGAAACTTACTCATGCCCATGACAAAATCAGAATCGCCATATAAACCGAATTTTTTACCGTGTAACCAGGTATGGCTATCGGTCATCATATCGACTAAAACACCACGCTCTCGCGTTAGTGAAGAGGCAATC
>CAYQXD010000244.1:0-3121 GCA_964421315.1 uncultured Thiotrichaceae bacterium
TGTTGACCTGCCATTGTTTGATCTTCCATGGGTTGTCTTGCCATTACTGGTGCTGACTCACGGTCTGGTTGTCGCAGCTGCTCTGGCGATGGTCGCTGCGACCTGTCAGTTTGCATCAGCTTTGACAGTGGCGACGGCGATTTATCCATTTGTCGACCCTGGGTTTGCTGACTCAGGGTTTGCTGGCTCCGAGCTTGTGATTTGTTACGTTTTACCTCAGCGGGCATATTATAGCTAAAATTTTGTGCCGAAGTGTCGATCGACTGCGCCATCTTAGGTTGCCGTGTAGTCTGCACCGGTACTTCTGACTTCACGCCTGCATCAGGATTCCATAACGATGTTTCCCAGGACTCGTTCACCCAACCATCCCGATCAGACTCTGACCATACTGACGACGATCTATATGGGTCATAATTATTCGGCGAATAGCGGTCAGTTGGCAATACACCCCAGCTCGGTGTACCCCAGATGGGACTTGCACTATTCACGTTTGCACCATCCATAGCAGGTAAAGACCAGGGTGTTTGTAACCACTGTGTACGCAAAAAAGGATTATTAGCAAAACCGGATTGAGATGAACCAGGCGGCAAACCCTGTATTGTCAGTGCCCGCATGTACGAATTAGACATATTTGGTTGTCCAAAACCACTATACCGACCATTGGCTGGCATACGGTCTATAAGACCCATCGCCGCCATCATACTCAGCATCATCTGCACAAATGGCATATTGCTACCATCTTGATAAAGCCTCTTTTGAGCATGCGCTATCTGGCTACAGGAAAGCAGCAGTAACAATGCAATCAATAGCGATTTATGGGGTATTTTCAGCATGTGCTAATTATGCACATTTTTGCACCTGTCTGGTATGCAATATTAGTAAATTCTTAAACTATTATTTCAACGAGTACTCCATCACAATGCTTTAACGGATATCGATGCTACGGCAGGGTGGAGTAGTCGTAGGGTGGATAAGCGATAGCGCATCCACCTTTCATCACAATATCTCGGTGGATGCGCTATCGCTTATCCACCCTACGGCTACTACGGCTACGACTATTAAAAGTTGCGGGCAAACACCCATGTCAGACCGCCACCAATGAAAAAATAATCAGTCTGCTCAACCAGTGGACTGTCTTCAAACGTTGCGCCACTGAGGTTCTGATAACGCACAAAGGCAAAATAAATCAAATGATCCGTACGCCAGTTAGTTATGGCATCAATAAACAGCCCGCCATAACCTTGTTTTGCATCAAACGCCGGACGTATTGGTGTGGCAAAAGCCGGATCAACTTCATAGTAATAATCATGGTATTTTTCGGTGGCATAGCGCAATCCACCCGAAAGCAAATAAGCAAAACCGGTTTTATGAGGTCGACGTGTTTCATAGCTTAATCGCGGTTCAAATATCCATCCGACTTGCTGCGCTGAGCGAAAGTCTGTCGCCACCGCCATCCGAACGGGCAGCTCAAGACGAGTATGACTGGGCTTAAAGCGCCCACCTGCCAGAGTAATTTCTACTGAAGGCCCTATCTGTAACACCAGATCAATATTCGGCATACCCTGACGGGCAGCGCTTTCTTCACTGTTCACTGGTACGCCAAAATCTGCGCTTAAATCAATACGTATCTTTGGCGTTTTTAGAAAAGTTGCCTGCAGTCCATTGTCAACTTCAAACCTTTCTGAACGAAATAAAACATGTGGCACCGGCACAACATAGGTTTTACTTTGTGATGACCCTGGATAGAAGGGGATGTCGAGCACAGCCAGTCCAATGCCCAGTTCCCACTGAGACTTATCTGCATAGACCGATGCAGACGTAATAAGCAGCAGAAACCATAACATAGCAATAGCATAAGACTTGCTGGTATTATTTATATAAGGCTCTGTTTGTTCCACCGTTTTTAGTCAACTCAGATCAAATTAGATATGTTTACTGAAAATAATACATAATTTAGGAGCTATGCACGGTAGGGTAAAAGCTCAATACTACTGTCATCTCGACCAGAGGGAGAGATCTTGTACTACGGTTGTATAAGATCTCTCCCTCTGGTCGAGATGACAGTAATGGAAACTATGTTTACTTAAAATAACACATAATGTAATAGTCAATGTTTAACTTTATGTAAAATTAATTGACTTTTCTTTAAATGGGAATATAATCCCAACTATAGGAAATAAAAACTGAAGTATTCTTATGAACGATTCAATAAACAGCATTATAAACCAAAGCGCAATGAAGATCCTGCGGCCTTTAATACGCGTTTTACTTCGTAACGGTGTCTCCTGCGGCAGCTTTGAAGAACTGGCACGCAAAGCCTATGTTGATGAAGCCTTTGCTATCGGCAAAAAAAATCAACAAAAAACCACTGTCTCCAGTGTTTCTGCACAAACTGGTTTATCACGTAAAGAAGTTAAACGCTTAAACGATCTGCAACGGACCCAGCATGTAGAAATTGAACGACGCTACAATCGTGCTATCCGGGTCATTAGCGGCTGGGTTAATGAAAAGGGCTTCACTGATATACAGGGTAATGCCAGAGTTTTGCCACTGAGCGACGAAGACGGCTCTTTCGCCGACCTGGTAAAACAATACAGTGGCGACATTACACCCAAAGCCATGCTGACACTATTGCTCAATGCTGAGTGTATAAAAGTAGAAAATAACAAAGTACATTTAATCAAACAGGCCTATGTACCTGGTAAAGATTCTGTTGAAATTATCCGTATATTAGGGGTTGATACCAGCGAGTTACTCAACACCATCGACCATAACTTGATTGATGACAGTAATAACAAACGTTATCAGCGAAAAGTGTCCAGCACGCTACTCAATAAAAACGCTGTTGACGAATTTAAAAAAATATCAAATACACAATCACAGGCCCTGCTCGAACAACTCGATGCATGGATAACCGAACATGAAGTTGAACCGGATGACGAAAATGCCAGTTACGTCAGTCTGGGCATATACTATTACGAACAACAAGGTTCAGGAGAACAACAATGAATACCTTACTTACAAAAAGCGCATTGAGTGCAGCAATCGCATTAACCCTTGTTGCCTGTGGCGGTAGCAGTGGCGGTCTCGCCGGTATTGGCGGCTCAGGCTTTATTTCAT
The DNA here is from genome assembly GCA_964421315.1 of uncultured Thiotrichaceae bacterium. Taxonomy (GTDB): domain Bacteria; phylum Pseudomonadota; class Gammaproteobacteria; order SZUA-229; family SZUA-229. The sequence goes on from CAYQXD010000244.1 coordinate 3,121, forward strand.
C
>CAYQXD010000245.1:0-3120 GCA_964421315.1 uncultured Thiotrichaceae bacterium
TATCTTTTATAACCATCCAGGTTGGCTTTTTTCATAATACCTTCATACTGGTGCGACATTAAATGCGACTGTATCTGCGCCATGAAATCCATCACTACTACTACGATAATCAGTAATGATGTACCACCAAAGTAAAACGGAACATTCCAGTACAAAATCAAAAATTCTGGCAATAAACAGACGGCAGTTATATACATCGCTCCGACAAATGTTAATCGTGTCATTACCTTGTCAATATACTTTGCAGTTTGTTCGCCTGGGCGTATGCCCGGCACAAATGCCCCGCTTTTTTTCAGGTTGTCTGCTGTATCACGCGCATTAAACTGCAATGCAGTGTAAAAGAAGCAGAAAAATATAATTGCAATAGCAAATAAGAATATATAAATCGGTTGCCCCGGTGATATCTTAGCTGCGATATCTGACAACCACTCCATGCCTTCAGTTTGTCCTGTCCAACTAGCCATCGTTGCTGGAAACAGGATGATACTTGATGCAAATATAGGTGGAATAACACCTGCCATATTTAACTTTAATGGCAAATGACTACTCTGTGCCTGGTATAAACGACGCCCCTGCTGTTTCTTCGCATAGTTTACTGTTATACGTCGCTGTCCTCTTTCAATGAAGACAACAAAAGCGGTTACTGCAAGAGCACCTACAAACAGCACCAGAATTGATAATGTATGCAATTCACCTGTTCTTACCAATTCCAATGTTCCACCAACGGCTGACGGCAAACCCGCAACAATACCGGCGAAAATGATTATAGATATGCCATTACCTATACCACGCTCCGTTATCTGTTCACCTAACCACATCAAAAACATGGTGCCTGTCACCAACGTTACTGTTGCGGTGAATATAAAACCGAAACCCGGGTTCATTACTAATGCCTGAGCACCGATTGACTGTCCCTGCAATGCCGATGAAATACCGATTGCCTGAAATGTAGCAAGTACCAGTGTAAAGTAGCGCGTATACATTGCTATCTTACGCCGCCCGGGTTCACCTTCCTTTTTAATCTGCTCCAGTTTAGGTACGGTTACAGCTAGTAGCTGCATGATAATCGATGCCGAAATGTAAGGCATAATACCCAGTGCAAATAGTGACATCCTTCCCAATGCACCACCTGAAAACATATTAAACACACCGAGAATAGTGCCTTTTTGTTGATCGAACAGCGTTGACAGTACTGTAGGATCAATTCCTGGAACAGGGATAAACGTCCCTATTCTAAAGATAATTAAAGCACCTATAACAAATAAGATGCGCTGTTTTAATTCAGAAAATTTGCCCGCGCTTGCCATTAAATTATTGCCATTAAGCAGTTATTATTGTTTTATTACTATGAATATTCATTATCAGGTGCTAGCGCCGCTGTTTTACACAACTCTGCGTAACTCTATGCGGTAGCTGTTATGCAGCACCCTCAATTTTTCCACCTGCAGCTTCAATAGCTTTACGTGCACCTGGGGTAACATTAATACCTTTAAGTTGTACCGCTTTTGAAATTTCACCAGAGGCAATTACTTTTGCCTTTTGTGTTTGTGCCGGAACTATATTAGCTTTAATCAAGGCATCCAGATCAATAATGTCAGCAGTAATCTTTGTCAGCTCGTACAGACGTACTTCTGCACTTAACTTAGAAGATCGTGAGTTAAAACCAACTTTAGGTAGTCGACGTTGTAATGGCATTTGACCACCTTCAAAACCAACTTTAGTAAAACCACCTGAACGTGATTTTTGACCTTTGTGACCGCGACCACAGGTCTTGCCTGTACCAGAACCAATGCCACGTCCTACGCGTTTAGCGTTTTTCTTAGCTCCTGGTGCTGGTTGTAGTGTATTTAAATTCATCGTCATATTTTCAGGATCCTGGGCATTCATGCTGTTAATACTCATGGGGCTTCCTCAACATTAACCATGTAATAAATCTTGTTAATCATGCCACGGTTTTCAGGTGTATCCTGAACAGTAACGCAATGATGTGTACGTAATAAGCCTAGTCCACGAGCGCAAGCCTTATGTGACTTCAAACGACCGATGGTGCTTTTTGTAAGTGTAACTTTTAATTCTTTGTTAGCCATGAGCCTATATACCTGGAACTATTAAACTTTCACTAATATCGAGCTCAAATAATTGAGCTAATTAACTGTGCCATTTAGCCTAGTATCTCTTCAACCTTCTTGCCACGTTTGGCAGCAACATATTCGGGTGATGACATAGATGAAAGACCATTAATTGTGGCACGCACTACATTTACCGGGTTACGTGTACCATTAATTTTAGCGAGTACATTTTTTACGCCAACCGCCTCGAATACGGCTCGCATTGCGCCGCCGGCAATAATGCCGGTACCATCAGAAGCAGGTTGCATATACACGTTAGCTGCACCATGAATACCAGTAATAGGGTGTTGTAAAGTATCACCTTTTAACGGAACAGCTTTCATGTTCTTGCGCGCTTTGTCCATTGCTTTTTGAATCGCAAGTGGTACTTCCTTAGCTTTACCGTAACCAAAGCCAATGGTGCCATTACCATCACCAACTACTGTCAGTGCGGTAAAACCAAATTGACGACCGCCTTTTACTACTTTTGCTACACGATTAACAGCAACTAATTTTTCAATGAAATCATCTTTATTTGCTGAATTATCTGCTTGTGCCATGCTTAAACCCTATATGGATAATTGTTAATGGTTAATGGTTATTGTTTAATCTGCTTTGTGTTTAGCCTTGCGATTAAAACTCTAAACCACCTTCACGTGCTGCTTCTGCTAATGCTTTAACACGACCATGATAACGGAAACCTGAGCGATCAAACGCTACAGTTGTAACACCTGCAGACTTTGATTTTTCAGCAATTGCTTTTCCAACTAATGATGCTGCTTCTGTATTACCTGTATACTTTGTTTCACCTGTAATATTATCGGCAATATCTTTTTGTACGGTTGATGCAGCAGCAATAACTTTACTACCATCAGGAGTTATCACCTGCGCATAAATGTGGCGAGGTGTACGATGAATAGTTAAACGATGCGCACCCAGTTCACTTATTTTTGCACGTGTTCTTTTCGCACGTCGCATTCTATTTGCTTTTTTAGATATCATTGTACTTACC
>CAYQXD010000246.1:0-3082 GCA_964421315.1 uncultured Thiotrichaceae bacterium
TTGCTTCTGCTGTCCAGTTAAAACTTTGTAGCCCGATTGTTTTTATTGCCTGTAGTAGACATTGCTGTATCATTTCTTTTTTCTCAGCTGTCACCGGTGTTTCTTTCAGGATAATCTTTCCAATACTTGTGGTTTGTTTAGCTTCAGCACGTAACAGTGTGTTATTCCACTGAACAGTCTCGGTTTGTTGTATCTGTTCTGGGAAATAATCCTCTAACTGCTGTTGACTAATTTCTGCTGCCAGATAGATACTGGCTTCACCACGACTGGTTATATTTGTCATGGCGTTAAGATTTGCGATAACCAGAAATTCGGCAGAATGTTGTTGTAAATGTGGTGGTATTACTGCACCTTTTCCATTGCTGAGTAAATATCGTGATTCATTTTTATGGCGTTGTTTTGCAATCCTGTCGGGGTAGGCGTGTGCCAGCAGTACGCAGCTAAAATGGTTATCTATTGACTTCTTTTGTAGCTCTTGATTTTGACCTTTGCTGAAACCTTTTTTCTTTAAGCGTTTGAAAAATTCATCAGCCGTTTTTATTATGCGCTTGCATTGTTGAACATCAATATCCTGCGTCTGATATTTTTTATTATTGTTCCATTGCAATGATTGTAAAAGTGTTAGCCTGTCCTGAATGTCGGCACTTTTTTGAGCGTTATACAGATAAATGTCTTTTTCGGTAAGAATACTGGCAATAAGACAGGCATGATACCCCTGGTTTAATTTGCTTGCGGATAACATCATGTGAGCCAGTCGTGGATGCGTGCCGAGTCTGAGCATAGCCTGTCCATGCGGGGTTATTTTTCCATCACTGTTTAAAGCATTAAGCTGTTGCAATAATTGTCTTGCTTGTGCGATAGCGTTTGCTGGTGGTATGTCCAGCCATTGCAGCTCATCTACCTGTTGGATTCCCCAGTTTGCCAGTTCTAATACCAGGTTTGACAAATCGCTGTGCAGAATTTCAGCAAGTGCGTGTTTAGTTAAGCGTTGCTGTTGTTGCGCTGTCCATAAACGGTAACAAACACCAGCAGATAAACGTCCTGCACGACCACTACGCTGCTCGGCAGAATCCTTAGAGATAAACTGTGTTTTCAAACGATTCATGCCAGATGAAGGACTGTACTCTGCCACACGCTCCAGCCCCGAGTCGATGACACAGTTAATGCCTTCAATGGTTAAACTGGTTTCAGCTATATTTGTCGCTAGCACGATTTTTCGCATGTTGGTCGGCGGTGCTGAAATGGCCTGATCCTGCTCTTGTTTGTTTAAGCTTCCGTGTAAAGTGGCAACAAAAATGTGGTGAATATTTTCTGTTTTAAAGTAGTGTTTTATTTGGCTGCAAAGTTGATTGATTTCTTTGACACCGGGTAAAAACACAAGGCAATTCCCTTTTTGTTTTTGAATAACATTTTTCACCGAATTTAATAAACTTGAAATTAATTGTAGGTGCTGGTTTTGTGTTGTCTGTTTTAGCTGTTTTTCAGTATGGTGAATATCAATCGGAAAGCTTCTGCCTTCACTTGAAATAATCGGTGCATTGCTTAATAGAGCAGAAATACTTTTGGTGTTAAGCGTTGCTGACATCACCAGAATTTTTAAATCTTCACGTAGTATTTGCTGGCTTTGCAAGCATAAAGCGAGTGATAAATCAGCATGTAAACTGCGTTCGTGAAATTCATCAAAAATGACCAGGGCAGTATTTTCTAATTCAGGATCAGTCTGTAATTTACGCGTTAAAATGCCTTCTGTAACCACCAGTATTCTGGTTTTCTGGCTAAAACAATTGTCCTGTCGAATTTGATAACCAACGGTTTCTCCGACTTTTTTATTTAGCAAAAAAGCCATACGTGATGCGGCATTGCGCGCAGCCAGTCTTCTTGGTTCAAGGATGATGATTTGTTTACCGTGTAACCAGGGCTGGTCGAGTAATGCGATGGGTACGGCTGTGGTTTTACCTGCACCCGGTGGTGCCTGGAGCACAACACGATTGTGTGACTTTAGTGTGCTTTTAATCTCGGGTAGAACTTCATGAATTGGCAGTTTGTGCATTTGCTCATTATAGCTGTCATGAAATTAACGCGATAGCAGTTAAATATCATTTAATTAACTGACCCGGCCAGCCATTTTTACTGATATAGTTTTTTAAATTATCCGGACGGTAATTATTATCCTTATCCCAGCGTTGTTTGACGGACTCATGGATTAATACCGGCCCCTGTTTATGTTCAATGGGGCGATAGTATTTTGTTCTGACCCTGAAAAAATGTCTTCTGGAATTATGCAGCGTGGCAAGCGGGTTGATATGAAAACTGTTTTTTAAGTGCGGCTCAATATTCAGTCCGGCTTTTTCAGCTTCTATACTCATCCATGATAATGCAATATCGGAAAGTAGTGAGCCGTCTTTATCCGGCTTATAACTGCCACCGATGTTGCTATGAGCGCCGCTAAACCATACCTGTTGTAAATCCAGATGCTTATCCGAATTCCAGATGGTTGGCTCAAAGTCTTTTCGATGTTCATCTATGGCTAAAGCATGTCTTGCAATGCTGACGTTTTTACCGATTTTTGCATCATAAAATTCATCTTTATCTTCAAATAAACCAAGAAATGATATCGGTATGCCCATGGCTCCCACGGTGTCCCAGATGCCGACAAATTTTATTTTTCGTGATTTGTGTGAGTGTTTTGTTCTGAATTCAAGCGATTTTGTGCCTGAAGGTGAATAAGCCTCGCTGCTCTTTTTATAGTGATTAAAGGCTTGTTGAATGAGAGCAGCGTCAACTCTTTTGAGAATGCCGCAGTTATTAATTAAACCTGATAAGGCTCTTACTGTGTATGAGCCTCGGCTAAAACCAAATAAATATATTTCATCACCTGGCGAGTAGTTCTGCACGATATAGCGATAATCATCCATTATGTTTTTATGTAATCCTTTACCGGTGATACCCGCAATAGCAGAGTCATGGTATGAACCAATGCCCCAGTCATAAAACACCTGCTGTGGTACACCGTCTTTAGCAACAGGTTTGATCGAACGCGCCAGCCGTAGTACATTGGTTGGAAAATCTTTTTTCAGATTTT
>CAYQXD010000247.1:0-3067 GCA_964421315.1 uncultured Thiotrichaceae bacterium
AAAATAACCTAAAAGCCGCAGGCTGTGTAGCACAAACACTGGTTTTGCTTTTACTGCCGACTGATAACTGCCGACTTCTCTTTTGTGTCGAAGTCAGTCATTCCATACCTGGCGGTTGCCAATCAGATGATGTGTAGGCTCATATAGTTTGTTTATACCTTTCACTCTTAATGTACAGCGAGAACAAAATGAAACAGTGGCAGTTGATTATTAAGCATATTGAGCAAACCACCGGACGGCGTTTTTCAGTCGGTCAGCAGAAAAGGTTGGGAGGTGGTTGTATCAATGCCGCTTTTTTGCTGACCGGCGATGATGGGCAGCAATATTTTGTAAAAACCAATCGAGCGGGTCAGCAGGCTATGTTTGCAGCCGAAGCTCGAGGTTTGCAGGTAATAGCATCAAGCAATACCGTAAAAGTGCCTCGTCCCATTTGTTTTGGCGAAAACCAGACGCAGAGTTATATCGTTCTAGAATATTTAAATCTGACCGGGAGAACCGATCAGCGGCTTTTGGGTGAGCAGTTGGCAGACATGCATGATGTGAGCGTTGAGCAATTTGGCTGGGACATCAATAACACTATCGGTGCCACGTTTCAGCCCAATGCATGGATGGATAGCTGGTTAGATTTTTGGCGAGAGCAACGGCTGGGTTTGCAGTTAAAGCTGGCAGCGCAAAATGGTTATGGTGGTGAATTGCAGTCACTTGGCGAGAAATTGCTGGTTGAAATGCCGCTGCTGTTTGCTGATCGAGTATTTAGCACTCGAAAAATAAAACCGTCGATGTTGCATGGTGATTTATGGGGTGGCAATGTTGCTGGCATGCAAGACGGTACACCAATCATCTTTGATCCTGCATTTTATTACGGTGACAGGGAAGCTGATCTGGCGATGACTTATCTATTTGGCGGCTTCACCTCGGATTTTTATGCCAGTTACCAAAATGTTTATCCACTGGATGATGGTTTTGTGGTGCGTAAAACTTTCTACAATATTTACCACATCATTAATCATCTGAATATGTTTGGTGGTGGCTACCATGGGCAGGCGATTCAGATGCTTGAGCAGGTATTGTCTGAAATTAAATAAAAGGCTATCTCTGAGTTTTTCAACGACCAATCCCCCTAAATAATCCTGGTGTCATAACATTTAAGCCATTTTTAATAATGAAACCGACAAGCTATTATAGTTATATGTTTGTCAGTAACTGCATAGACCAACCTGTTGGTATCATCAATTCTCCTTGACCAAAAACCTGATAGATTTGCCTTAAGTGGTTCAGGTTTACCTATGCCTTCAAAAGGCATTCTTAAGGTATTCTCGATAAGCTTGTTGATCCGTTTTAGTGTCTTTTTATCCTGACCTTGCCAGTAAACATAATCAGACCAACCCATTTCTGTCCATGCTAAGTGCCTGGTCATTCAACAAGATCCCTCTTTAGCATCTCACCATTTTGATATTGCTCAATTGATTTTCTTAGGTGCTCAGCATTTGCAGGGGACTTCAAAAGATGAACCGTCTCCATAAGGCTATTATAGTTATCTAATGACATTACAACTGCATCTTCGCTATCACGCCTGGTAATCACCGTGCAATCAGCATCATTAACCACCTGATCTAAAACAGTTTTAAGGCCATTGCGTGCTTCTGTGAACGATACTATACGCATTTCAAATCTCCACTCGGGCTATTTATTGTATAAGTATAACGTGAAAGATTAACATGTTCAACTTGTTGTGCATGTATGATTTATTGATCAGAGTATTCCGGGCTGCAAAAGGAGGATTGATAAAAAAGTAATACTCGTTCCTCTGTCGAGCTTTAAGCTCCCCACCTTCTCTTAAAGATGGGGAAATAGTTACCTTGTTTTTTTAAAAGTGTAAACCCTTCCGTCAAACTGTGTTATCTCACGCAGTAATCAAGTTGATATATGTTGTAAGCTATTGAATATAATAACTATTAAAGATGGCATATTTTTTGCTTTCTCTGTTTTTAATTACGATTTAACTACTATTAAAAAAACAGTGGAGAAAACATGAAACATCAATTGCTTAACAAAATAATATTGAGGTTGGCAACGATCAGTTCAATAAAAATTGACCCAATAAAAATTGAAGTGTCCAGCGGGACTGCCACAACGGTTCAATGGGGGTGCAACTCCAGATGCCGTTCCACTTATGGGTTGAATTCAGGTAACAATATTGCGACCCGCTTATTATTAAAACCAACACTAAAACAAGTATTAAAACCAGGTTTATTCGCAAAACTAATTATTATTTCAAGTTTAATGCTGGCAGGCTCTCAGCTTCAGGCTGCACCTGCAAAAGCAGAATTACATCCAGCCATCCCGCTTTTAGATGAACAGGGCAATCATGTGCTCGACAGTCAAAAAGCTTATAGCCCTAAAATGTCCTGTGGCGGCTGTCATGACTATGACGCTATTACCTCTGCTTACCATTTTGATATGGGGCACAGTGAGTCCCGCGATGACTTTGGCAAAGACTCTGGTATACCATTGCTGAGTTCACCGGGATATTTTGGCGGTTATAACTGCATGGGTAGTACCAACAATGACTGGGTGGCAAAAAAATCCAACGCCAGTGAGAGCGATTTTGCAGACAGGGGCGCGGCTGGCTGGGTTCAACGCTGTGCTGGCTGCCACCAGGGCGGCGGCTGGATGGAAAAAGATCGTGATGGTAAGCGTTATGATGAAACCGACCCCGCAACCGTAACCCATCTTGACGGTGACTATTTTAATCGCGGCACCGATGAAAATAACCAAAAAGTTGAGGATAATACGGTTGACGGTAAACTTGTTAGAGGCACATCGGTAGTTTCGCAATGGGACTGGAAAAAAAGTGGTGTAGTCGAGGCGAACTGTTTTAAATGCCATGCCGACCTGTCCGCTCTGGTAAAAACTGATCAGAATGTAAAAACATATAGCCGTGGTCGTAGCGTTGATGATCCGCTAAGAATGATACGCAATGTGCGTCGCAATGCGCTGATAAATTATGGACATTTTCGCGAGTCCAATACTGCTATTTTAGAGGTGCTTAACTTAAAACACGAGG
>CAYQXD010000248.1:0-3038 GCA_964421315.1 uncultured Thiotrichaceae bacterium
AATTTTTTTATAGCAGAAGTGCCCGCCAAAGCATTTGAACCATCTTCACTATCTAATAACAGCGCACTCTGTCCACCCGTCATCCGTAAATATACTTCTGACAACAACTCAGCATCAAGCAAGGCACCGTGTAATTCACGATGCGCATTATTCACTTCATATTCTTTACATAACACGTCCAGATTATTCTTTTTACCCGGACGCTTTTTTCGTGCCATCACCAGGGTATCAATAACACTGCAATATGTGTTTACCCTGCCGTATTCGGCACCTGCCAGTTTTAATTCGTGGTTTATAAAACCGACATCAAAAGGCGCGTTATGAATAATTAACTCAGCACCATCAAGGTACTCAATAAAATCTTTAACAATGTCTGAAAATCGTGGTTTATCGGCAAGAAATTCATTACTAATACCATGAACCGCCTGCGCACCCTCATCAATCTCCCTATCCGGCTGCAAATACTGGTGATAATTATTACCCGTCAAACGCCGGTTAATCATCTCCACACAACCGATTTCAATAATACGATGCCCCTGCGAAGGCTCTAAACCAGTGGTTTCCGTATCAAGCACGATCTGCCTGCTTGTTATAGATTTTTCATTTTTCATTTTTCATTTTTCATTTTTCATTTGCGCCAGCATCTCATCAATGCCGCGATTTGCCAACATATCCGCATACTCATTACCATCATGACCCGAGTGCCCCTTAACCCACTGCCAGGCAACCTCATTTGCCTGCACCGCAGCATCCAGCCGTTGCCATAGCTCAACATTTTTAACCGGTTTTTTAGCGGCCGTTTTCCAGCCTTTTTTCTTCCAGTTAGGCAACCATTTTGTCATACCATCCAATACATATTTAGAGTCGGTATACACTTTTACCGCACAGGGACGAGTTAATGATTCCAGTGCCTGAATCACCGCCATCAGCTCCATACGGTTGTTGGTGGTTTTTGCTTCACCACCATGCATGTCTTTCTGCTGTCCATTAAAATGTAAACTGGCTCCCCAACCGCCGGGTCCCGGATTACCACGGCAAGCGCCGTCGGTATATATTTCTACAATTTTTTCGCTCATATAGGCCTGTTTCTGTGCTGATGCTGTACAATTCACGTAATGGAATCATCACACTGTTTTTATGTCGCGATATTATAACGTATGCTGCGTCAGCATGGATGCACAGGAGTAACACAAAACAGTCATTCGCCCAATATAAAAAATAAGCAATAAAAAATAACATATATCGTGAACACCTTATCTCGCTCCATTATTAAATCCATTTTTACACTCTGCACCATAACCCTGCTTGCAGCATGCAATGAAACCAGGCCGGTGGCTGCTAAGGTAGTAGAGTTAAAAGGTTCAGACTCGATTGGCGTGTTGAATCAGCAATCGCACCAATTGAGTTCCCCCCCTTTGATTCCACCGACTATACAAATTGATCATACTGAATTCGATCAATTTGAAGAACTTTATCTGGAAACAGAACCGACATTAAGTATCTGGCCACGTATTCGCACCGGTTTTCAACTGCCACCGGATATTGAGCACCCGTCTTTACGCAAGACAATTAAACAGGAAATAGACTGGTTTACCAGGCATCCCAACTATATACAGCGCGTTATGCAACGTGCTGAGCCGTTTCTTTATTATATTTTAGAAGAGGCTGAAAAACGTAACCTGCCAACTGAGCTGGTGTTATTACCTGTGGTAGAAAGTGCATTTCAACCTTTTGCCTATTCACATGGCCGTGCCGCAGGTATCTGGCAATTTATTCCTGCAACCGGACGTTCATATGGTTTAAAGCAAAACTGGTGGTATGACGGCCGTCGTGATATTTATGCCTCTACGCAAGCCGCATTAAATTATCTTGAAAGATTAAACAAACAGTTTAATGGCGACTGGATGCTGGCACTTGCCGCGTACAACTCCGGTCAGGGGACCGTTAGACAAGCCATAAGACGCAATAAAAAATTAAATCGGGCAACGGATTTCTGGCATTTGAAACTGCCAAAAGAAACCCGCGCTTATGTACCTAAGCTACTCGCGCTAAAAGAAATCATCACTCACCCTGAAAAATATGCCATTAGCCTGAACTGCATTCAAGATGCGCCCGGTTTTAAACAGGTTGAAACCAGTGCTCAAATTGATCTGGCTCTTGCCGCTGAACTCGCAGAAATAGATCTAAAAACTTTGTATAACTATAATCCGGGTTTTAACCGTTGGGCAACAGACCCTGATGGTCCACACTCATTATTACTACCCATTCATTCGGCAGAAATATTTGAAGAAAATTATTTGTCATTACCTGCAGACAAACATCTACGCTGGTCCAGGCATAAGATCAAATCCGGTGAAACCTTAAGTCACATTGCACTAAAATATAACACCTCTATAAAACATTTAAAAAACGTTAACAATATACGCGACAATAACATACGACAGGGAAAATACCTGCTCATTCCCGTTGCCAGTAAAAATAAAAACAGTTACATATTATCTTCAGCACAACGATTAAAAACCACACAAAATAAAAAACGCGGCAGTGGCAGCACCCGCCTTACCCATATTGTTAAAAACGGTGAAAGCTTCTGGGAAATTTCCAGAAAGTATAAGGTTAATATGCACAAGCTGGCCAAATGGAACAATATGGCGATTAAAGACCCGTTAAAAAAAGGACAAAAACTGGTAGTTTGGTCTCACTCAAAATCCTATGCCGCAACAAACATGGCTGCCATAACCATTGCAAGCAACAGAACAGCCAACATAGCAACCAACGCACCTAACCCGAACAACACCATTAAATCCATTCATTACACTGTTAGAAATGGCGACTCTTTATCGCGTATTGCCAGCAAGTACCGTGTCAATGTGAAAGACCTGCATCGCTGGAACACGATTAAAGGCAAATACATTCAACCCGGTCAACGCCTGAAACTGTATATCGACGTTACCGAACAAAGCAATAATCAAGGTTAATTTATTTCCCCTAATCACGGCACAGGATTAGGTGTAATTACTCCATCCTTTGGTTCGTAA
>CAYQXD010000249.1:0-3001 GCA_964421315.1 uncultured Thiotrichaceae bacterium
TGGATGAATCAGTACAGCAAACAATTATTGATGCGGTAAAAGAAAAACTGACAGAAGGACAGCAATCTCTTCTAGTTGAAGAAGAAACTGACCTGGCTGAAGTGGTGGCGAGAACATCGACGCTGGTAAGACAGGAAACAATTGATATACCTAAAGTCGTGGTTATTCCTAAAGGTGAAGTCAATTATGGTTATAAATCCTTTTCGCTTGATGTATCTCTATTGAATTTGCAACCAACTGAAAGAGACATAGTGATTCAGAATTTACATACTAACCAGCAAACCACACTGACAGCGCAAGTAGGTATCAGTGAATCACGTCCCGAAAATTATATCATTCATGGTCTGGTCGATTTTGATGATATTTCTTACGATGAACATGCTGATCTTCTTTATGATTTAGCTGGGCAGGCGGTAAAGCATTTTGAGAGCTACTTAAGTTCCGAAGATGAGGTTGTAAACGTATTGGATTCGAATAGAAAGATTATTGCCGAAGCTATACATGCCCAGATGATTGAGAACTTTTGGGAAGTAGAAGTAAGACTATGTTGTGAAGTACATGGCGGTTTTGCTCCATTAAAACCGTGTGTATACACTGCAGAAACAGGTCAGGCAGTAAATAATTATAGAGATACAGTAACGGATAAAAGCAAAATAAAGCAGATGCTGTTCGGTAAGTTTTCAAAATGCCTATATCCTTTACAGAAGTTTGACTCAGATACTGAACGCCGTTTTGCAGTCATTATTGAGCGTGATGCAATCAAGTGGTTTAAACCAGCTAAAGGTCAGTTTCAGCTTTACTATAAAGACGGTATAGAGCATCCAGAATATGTGCCTGATTTTGTTGTAGAAATGGAAGATTCTATTTTAATGGTTGAAACAAAGGCAAAAAATGAAATGGAAGACGAAAAAGTATTGGCTAAATCTGATGCTGCAGTGCGTTGGTGTGAAAATGCTAGTGAGTATCTATTAAAACATGGAGGAAAAAAATGGAAATATTTGCTTATTCCTCATGATGAAGTAAAGGAACAAAACAGCCTGGACAGTTATCTACAAAAATTTAAAGTTGAATAAATGCACAAAAAAATCACTAATGTCCTGGGTTTCGACTACGGCAAAAAACGTATTGGTATCGCTACAGGCCAAACCATCACTTCTACTGCCACCCCCGGTAAAACCATCAACCAGATTGATGGCAACCCGGACTGGGCGGCTATTCAAGCTGAAATTCAACAATGGAAACCGCAGGCGTTAATTGTTGGCATGCCCTATCACACTGACGGTAGCGAAAATAAAATGACTGCGGCTGCCAGACATTTTTGTTATGAACTAGAAAAAAGATTTAAACTGCCGGTGATTGAAGTTAATGAAGCCCTCAGTTCACAGCAGGCAGAAGAAATACTTAAAGAAAACAAAAAAATAAATCAGCAGAACAAAGCAGAGATTGATAAAATGGCGGCAGCTATTATCGTACAGCGCTGGCTAAACCAGCAAGACCAAACCAGCTGACATTAGAACAACGAGAAATTAATGCAATCACTCGCCACCCCAGATGAACTTCTGGCACAACTGGCAACAAAAACACAAACATTGCTTAGCGATAATGCAATCAATAACCCATTGATGGTCGGTATTCATACAGGCGGCGTTTGGGTTGCAACCGCACTGCACCAGCTACTCAATATTTCTGAGCCACTGGCAACACTTGATATCAGTTTCTACCGAGATGATTTTTCACGTATCGGTATCAATCCCGAAGTCAAACCCTCACAGTTGCCACCGGATGTTGAAGATCGCCACATCATCCTGGTTGATGATGTATTACATACCGGTCGCACTATAAGAGCCGCTATGAACGAACTGTTTGATTACGGCCGCCCAGCAAGCATCACCCTGGTATGTTTAATTAACCGCAGTGGTCGTGAATTACCGTTACAGGCGGACATTGTTGGTCAACACCTGGTATTAAATGAGGGTGAACACATTAAACTAACCGGCCCTGAACCACTGACATTCAAGCTACAACAAAAAATATCCAGCGCGGTCGGTTGATTTTATAATGCTAAAATAACTATTCAGCTAAGAGTGATGCACCTTGTGACTGCTCAGATTACCCCTAAAATCTGTCAGTTCAAGGCTAAAAATGTGAGTTTATACATATAAATGTCCATTTTTTAACGCTGAAATGACAGGTTTTAGGGGTAAACTGAGTAGATACATGGTTAACAAGGCAACTAAACCCACAAACACTTTAATCGGACACGATGCCTGGAATATTCAATTAGATAAAAACGGACGTTTAAAACACTTCCTTACCACTGAAGGACTAGGCACAGAAATACTCAACCAAATTCTCGATACCGCTGAAAGCTTTGCCGACATCAATCAAAAAAGCGTGAAAAAAGTACCACTACTGCGCGGTAAAACCATCGTTAATTTATTCTTTGAGAACAGCACAAGAACACTGACCACTTTTGAGCTGGCCGCAAAACGACTCTCTGCCGATGTCTTAAACATTAACATCAGAACCTCTGCGACATCAAAAGGTGAAACTCTGCTCGACACTTTGCGAAATATTCAGGCCATGCACTGCGACATGTTTGTGGTACGTCACGCTGACTCTGGCGCAGCTCATTATATCGCCAACAATGTTGCGCCTAACATCAGCGTCATTAACGCCGGTGATGGCAGCCACGCACATCCAAGTCAGGCGATGCTGGATATGTTTACTATTCGCAGAAACAAGGGAGCAGACTTTGGCAACCTTCGTGTCGCCATTGTTGGTGATATTTTACATTCCCGTGTTGCACGTTCACAAATTCACGCACTCAACACCTTAAACACCGGAGATGTTCGTGTCATCGCGCCAAAAACATTACTACCTGTTGATATACAAAGCATGGGGGTAAATGTATTCCATGACTTAGCCTCTGGCATTAAAGACGCTGATGTGGTGATCATGCTGCGCCTGCAAAAAGAACGTATGCAAGGTGCGCTGCTAC
>CAYQXD010000250.1:0-2994 GCA_964421315.1 uncultured Thiotrichaceae bacterium
CGTTCTTCGCGGACTAATGTTTTAAAAGTTTTTGACTGTCCGTTAAGTGTCGAAACCAGTCATTTCGAGTCGACATTACCTGTCAACTAAAATCCAGGCTTATGCAACATAACATTTATTTACGAAAAACCTACGGCAAGATTTCTTTAAAACCGTTTAGAGTAATAAATTTTTCACTTTTTATAATATCACCCTGACTATCCGGCCGCCCGATACCATAACAATATTTAATGCCATAGTTACTGGCACACTCAAGCACCTCCAGATTATCGTCAATTAACATGGTTGCCTGCTTATTATAAAACTCAACATGCTGTAGCTTTTCCCAGAAACCTTCATTTTCTTTTGCCAGACCTATTTCATGGGCATTGATAATATTATCAAAATGCACATGCAGGTTTGTTTTCTGCATTTTTAAATCCAGACTGACCGGGTGCGCATTGGTCACCAGCACAACACGTTTGTTATTTTTGTTTAACCAGGAAAGAAAAGAAATAACATCAGGGCGAATAGAAATCTTATCAGCGGTATCATGCTTTAACTGTTTAATATCCAGCGACAGTTCACGCGTCCAGAAATCAACACAGTACCAGTCAAGACTACCGCGTACCTCTGCATACCGGCTCATCAATTGCTGATGCGCTTCATCGGCAGACAGCCCATGTTTTTCGGCATAACATAAAGGCACGTGTTGCAACCAGAAATGGTTGTCAAAGTGTAAATCCAGCAAAGTACCGTCCATATCTAACAGCACGGTTTCAATATTTTTCCATGCTGAGATTTTATTAAGGTTTTTTTTGTTATCTGCGTCTATAGTCATCCATATATTATACAATGCCACTGTTAATGCGTAACCCAAAGAAGACAACTTCTCAATAAGTCATGGCATTACAGTATTTTGAGACTGTCGGTAGCATGGATGCTACCGTCAAGCCTATAGGGATAGTGGAAAAAATGCTCCTGCATTTTCCACACTTCCTACATCCTTGTAGATCGTATACGGCGCGTCTCAAAATACTGTAATGCCATGACTTATTGAGAAGTGACCACAAAAGGACATAACGATGAGCCACTCTCTGGATCTGAACACTAATAATTTAGAACGACTTTGCCACGAATGCGTGAACATTGCTCGCGATGCTGGTAAAGCAATACTTACTATTTATAATGAAGGTTTTAATGTAGAGGAGAAAGAAGACAAATCACCACTAACTGATGCTGATTTGGCCTCGCATAATCTGATATTAAAACGCCTAAGTGAATTAACGCCAAACATTCCAGTCTTATCGGAGGAATCCGCCAAACTTCCCTTTGCAGAACGCGCAAGCTGGCAGACCTACTGGCTGGTCGACCCGCTGGACGGCACCCGTGAATTTGTAAAACGCAACGGTGAATTCACTGTCAATATTGCCCTGATACATCAACACCACAGCATTATCGGTGTCATCAACGTGCCGGTACTGGATGTAGATTATTATGCATGGAAAGATGGTGGCTGTTATAAGGCTGAAAAAAAAGGCGTGACTGAAAAAATATCAGTAAAAAAATTAGATGAGAAATTAGATGGCTCTCAGCTTTGCATCGCCGGTAGTCGCTCACACGGCTCCGAAATGATGCGAAAATATATGGAAAAGCTGGGTGCTGATAGTAAAGCAGGCATAAAAAAACTTAGCATGGGCAGTTCATTAAAATTCTGCCTGGTTGCTGAAGGGCGTGCAGACCTTTATCCCCGCCTCGGACTGACTTCAGAGTGGGATACCGCTGCGGCACATTGCATTGTCGAACAGGCAGGCGGTTATATAAGCAAAACTGACATGTCACCGTTAAAATACAATACCAAAGACAGTTTACTCAATCCTTTTTTCTTTGTCTTTGGCGATAACAGCCGCGACTGGTCTCAGTACCTGGATGATTAAGAGATGAAAATACTTGTCGTAGGTGGTGCCGGTTATATCGGCTCGCACATGGTGAAACAACTATCCTTAGCCGGTAACGATGTGATAACGCTGGACAACTTAAGTTACGGTTATCGTGATGCGGTAAAATATGGCAAATTTATTGAGGGTGACTTAGGCGATAACGCAGTACTGGATAACATTTTTAAATCGGCTGACATTGATGCCGTCATGCATTTTGCCGGGTTCATTCAGGTTGGTGAGTCTGTCATTGAACCGTCAAAATATTATCTCAATAACGTGATTAATACTCATACCCTGCTTGATGCCATGCTGCATCATCAAGTAAAGAATTTCATTTTTTCATCCACCGCCGCTATTTTTGGTGAACCCGATTACACCCCCATTGATGAAAAACACCAAAAACAGCCGATCAACCCCTACGGTCATTCAAAATTAATGATTGAGCAGATACTGGATGATTATGACAAAGCATACGGGCTACGCTCTACCTGCCTGCGTTATTTTAATGCAGCCGGCGCTGACCCTGATGGTGAGCTGGGTGAACGCCATATCCCGGAAACACATTTAATTCCGCTTATTCTGCAGGCCGCTTCCGGTCGTCGTGACGAT
The DNA here is from genome assembly GCA_964421315.1 of uncultured Thiotrichaceae bacterium. Classification (GTDB taxonomy): domain Bacteria; phylum Pseudomonadota; class Gammaproteobacteria; order SZUA-229; family SZUA-229. The sequence continues at coordinate 2,529 of CAYQXD010000250.1, forward strand.
ATAAAAGTATTCGGTGACGATTACGAAACTGATGACGGCAGCTGTGTTCGCGATTACATACATATAAACGATTTATGTCAGGCTCATTCACTGGCACTGGATAGCATGATTAAAAACAATAAAAGCGCACGTTTTAATCTTGGTAATGGTAAAGGCTTTTCTGTAAAACAGGTGATTGATGTGGTCAAACAGGTTTCGGGAAAAGATTTTAAAGTTAGTATCGAAGCCCGGCGTGACGGCGACCCTGCTGTACTGGTTGCCGATGCTACGTTAGCAAAAAAAGAATTAAACTGGCAGCCTGAATTCGCCGAACTCAAAGATATCGTTAAAACAGCCTGGGACTGGGAAGTTAATTTTTTATCTAAACAAAAAACTTATTAAATTTCCTGATTAGCCACGAGCTTCCGCCATATTATAAATAGCCAATAAACAGCGCGTCATTCCTGCATGCTTTTAGCAGGAATCC
>CAYQXD010000251.1:0-2990 GCA_964421315.1 uncultured Thiotrichaceae bacterium
GCCAGTCACCGATGGTAATAAAAATGATCCGATGGCCCTCATCTTCTGGTTGATGGCTAAGGGCTAAAACAGGGCAATAAACTCACCCAACATTAAAGGAAATAAACACATGACAATAACTTGATTTTTTTGCAGAATCATCGCTGCAGATTTCGTTCGTCCTGAATAAAGTGCTCATAAAAAAAGAGCGCCACTCCTCTTAATTTCAAAAAAGATATTTTCTTATATAGTGTGCCACGGGCTTGTCCAACAACAGGATAAGATTGTGGTTCGCTCTGCTCTCACAATCTATCCTTGTTCGTTATGTGCTTGCTTAGTATTGGCATTTTCCTTTATTATTTGATATGTATATGTAAAATCCTCACCCGATTTAATTAATTTGATTAGATTCAACAGACCTTTCTGCCCAACTTGATCAAGCCATTGTCTCACTTCATTTCCAGCAGTTGCGTATATTACTTTTAGTTTATCTGGATTTAATTTGTTCACCTTATGATCGCCATATTTTTCAATAGCCGTAAACCAGTCTTCTAAAGACACTAATTCATTTAATGAAGGTACTGGTATGCCCCTTTTTTTTATTTCCTGCCATGCTTTTTGAGAATGTGTTGATTCATTACTTACGACAACAGCTAAACCCTCATCAAACCATTGCGGTATGTTTCGCATTTCCCAGAAACTATCAATCCGAACATATAACTCATTATGAGACCATTCATGACTAATAATTTGAGGTGTTAATCCCCTTGGTGATAAAAGAAATGTGCTGCCACCATAGTTTTTTGCTCTTGCCGATTTTCCTCCGAAAATTTGAAAACACTCCTCCGTTGAGCATGCGATAACATCAGGTTTTGAGATAATGACTCCATACATTAACTCGATATTCTTTCTGGCTATATCATAGCTCTTTAACAATTCCGTTCGTGTCTCCTCGGACATTATTTCATCAACATACATAGACGCTGATATTTTTTCCATACCAAATGCCTCAGGTGCTAAAGTTTTTGCACCCTTTATGTAACTACAACCAGTCATACTCAGCAACATTACTGTAAGCATCAAGGGGAGTATTATATTATTCATGTAATTATAATTCCTTTTCCTAAATCATAAGCTATCAATAAATAGAGGGTGATTACTCACTAATGCATACTGCTCAATTTATTCTTAACAACGGGGGAAAACATAAATCCAGAGTAATAGATATTTTCAGTCGCTCCGGTTTTTATTATTCTTACAGTACCCCCCTCACCATTTGCTAGTCCTGTCACAACCGCCTCAGTATCTGAAATTGGATTAAGTGCAATTTTTAATTCAGTGCCTGAATCAGCTGATTTTCCTTGAATTGTTACATTAAACAATAATATACCGTCATCTATTTCAAGTTGTAATTTGTTAATTTTAAATAGTTCATCAAGCGTGTTAGTCCGATAAAGACCAAGACGATTTTTCCATGCTTCAGAGATCGTATATTCAGGTAATTTCTGAAAGGCAAATGGTGCAGGGAGTCCATGTAACAATGCAACCTGCTTACCCTGCACAGTTTTGAATTGAAGTGAAAATTTCAACAATGGTATAGAAATAAAACCAAGCGCAGTTGCTTTTGGCACAAAAGTATCATTACTCACTGGTATCAAGTCAAGCTTGTTTCCCCATAACTCAATCTCTAGATTATTGCCATTTCGATTTATATGGGTCATATTACCGAAGACAACATAGCGCCCTGCATACTCATCAAGCATCTTGTCGGCTACGGTAACTGCGACGATATCTTTTGGCAGTTCTGGATCAGAAAGTGTTTTACCATATTTTGCTTCTATCGCCAGTTTCAGGCTTTTTATACCCAAATCTGTAATGAATTGACTCGCTTCATCCGTGTTTGCCAATATAACAACGCCAAGTTTTTTGCCTAGCAATAAAGAAACGTGAGCTTGATGTGGTGTGGCAGCACCATTATGCCAAACGATAACATCGTCAACAGGAGACGTTAAGCCACCCAGAACCCAGTCCAGCCCAACTTTATGATTAAAATCCAACATCAAACCAGTAAATTGAGGAACAAACATTTCCTTGAGTACATCCTGCTGAATAAGTGTTTTATTCTTTATGTTTTTATCTGAAAAAACAAACTGAACAAAACGCCCCATATCTTCAACATTTGACAGCATTGAACCGGCTGGCAAGTCGCGAAGAGGTGTTCTTTCTGCCTCCTTTCCATTGCGATATCCTTTTGCATAGAATCTATCTAACTGAGGGGTCAATTTAAATGAAGAATATTCCATACCTAAAGGTTGCAACAAACCTTCACTCATTGCCTTAGAAAACGGTTTGTTTTCTACGACTTCTATTACCCTTCCAAGAACGCTATAACCAATATTCGAATATTTGTACATCGTTTGGGGTGGGCTTGCCAGACTTTCCTCTTTGATTTTATCAATCAAATCTGACAAGGAAATGGGATTCTGAACCCACACGCCAGCTAAAATATCTGACGGTAACCCAGAGTGATGAGCTAAAAGCGCGCGTACTGTTATTGGTTTTGTGTTTTTAAAACGGCTTCTTACCGAGAAGTCCTTGATGTAATTTGAGACAGAGTGGTCAATGTTAATTTTTCCTGCGCCATGCAGGCGCATTATTTCCGTTGCAGTAATAACTTTCGATACCGAGCCGATTCTATAAATCGTCTTGCTTGATGCGGGTATATCTTCCGCTTCGTTAGCAAGACCAAATCCTTTTTTCCAAACGGTTCTTTGTCCATCAATAATGGCAATACTTAAACCTTTAACATCATATTTTTCCATGTCTTTAAGAATTGACCAACTCAGATATTCTTGCAAATATTGATAATCTCCTTTCTTTGTCGTTACTGGTCTCTGTGGTGCTGTAGCACACCCAAACATTGAAAGGGTTATGGTTACAACCAGGGCAGTAAGAATTGGGTGGTTAAAAGTCATTTAGCGATATCCCTCTCTTGTTTTTAGCATCTAACG
>CAYQXD010000252.1:0-2972 GCA_964421315.1 uncultured Thiotrichaceae bacterium
GCGGCTAAAATAATGTTGTTTGTTAGTGTCCGCTTATGACCGTAATCAGCCTTTGTCTCAACAATATGAGTCAGGCATAATTTGCCAGGTCAGGCTCAAGCGGCTACACTAAAGCAACTTACATCTCAGGGAAGGGAAAACATGGAACTCGCTACACTTTATACTCGCGCACTGAATGGCATTAATGCTGTTGGTGTCACTGTTGAAGTTCATCTGTCTAGCGGTCTGCCCGCTTTTTCCATTGTCGGGCTGCCAGAAGCGGCGGTCAGAGAAAGTAAAGACCGGGTTCGTGCTGCCATTATCAATTCCAATTTTGAATTTCCTGCGCGAAAAATCACTGTCAACCTGGCGCCGGCTGACTTACCCAAAGAGGGCGGCCGTTATGATTTACCGATTGCGCTTGGCATTCTGGCGGCTTCGGGTCAAATAGATAAATCGAAGCTGAATCAATACGAATTTCATGGTGAACTTGCTTTGTCAGGTTTATTACGTGAAGTGAATGGCAGCCTGCCTGTTGCTCTGGCTGCACAAAAAAATAATAAAAAATTGATTATGCCGGTTAAAAGTGCAGAGCAGGCCGCACTCATCGAACACGCCGAAATTTTTGCTGCCGACAATCTGTTAACTGTGTGCCAGCATTTGCAGGGGCGGTTGCATTTGCCAGCGGCAAAAATAGCCTGTAAACCATCATCTGGGAGAGTAGTAGCCGATATGTCCGATGTTCGTGGTCAGCATCACACCCGGCGCGCACTGGAGATTGCCGCTGCTGGTCGCCACAACATGTTGATGGTCGGACCACCAGGCACTGGGAAATCCATGCTGGCCAGTCGCCTGCCCGGTATCTTGCCACCGATGAGTACCCAACAAGCACTGGAAAGCGCTGCCATTAACTCCATCAGCTATCAGGGTTTTGATATAGAGCAATGGAAAATACGTCCGTTTCGCAGTCCGCACCACACTGCTTCGGGTGTAGCACTGGTGGGTGGTGGCTCAAAACCTTGCCCCGGCGAAATATCACTGGCTCATCAGGGTGTTTTATTTCTTGATGAATTAACCGAGTTTGATCGCCACACCCTGGATGTGTTACGCGAACCGATGGAAACCGGCACGATTACCATTTCACGCGCCGCCAGACAGGCTGATTTTCCTGCCCGTTTTCAGCTTATAGCAGCGATGAACCCCTGCCCACAAGGCTACACCTGTGATAGTAAAAACCTGTGCCGCTGTACACCGCAACAACAGCTAAAACATCGCAACCGTATTTCGGCGCCGTTTCTTGATCGCATTGACATTCATATAGAAGTGCCACGTATTGATAAACAGGCGCTGGATAATAATGCGCCGAAAGGAGAGGCCAGTGAACAGATAAGGCAACGTGTTTATAAAGCGTTCCAGTACCAGAAAAAACGCGGGCCACGCTTTAATGCCGAATTAAATGTGAAAGAAGTAGAAAGTTATTGCCAGCTAAAAGAAAAAGAAAAATTATTACTCGATAAAGCCATGGACAAATTAAAATTGTCTGCACGTGCTTATCATCGAATATTAAAACTGGCGCGGACTATAGCTGATATTGAGGATAGTCAAAACATAGAAACCCCGCACCTTACCGAAGCGATTAGTTATCGCAGTCTGGACAGGTTTATAACCAACTAAAAAATGTGCCTCACCCCAACCTACGAGCTGATCTTTTGTATTTTTTCGACACGGAGACCACGGAGGACACAGAGATAAGAATTTACCCGATCAAAAAACACCCGCTCGTGTTGGACGAACCACATCACCAAAGCCATAAACCAGGCTGACATAAACACTGAATTCATTATAATTTTGTTCTGCAACTGTACTGTCTTTTTTACGGTACTTTAAATCAAATACGCCATGTATCTTACGAGAAAAGCTATATTTTAAATTACCACCCACAGTAAAAGTTTTATCCAGCCGACCTGAATCAAGTTGTTTGCTACGGTTATGATTGATATAAGCACTACTTGTAAGTAGCTGTGTCACCGGGTAACTAAATTGCAAGCCAAAATCCCGAATGATGCGATCTAAGGGGTTATCACTATAAGCTACCTTATGATAGCGCACTGATATTCGCGTACCCAATGAGGCATCTTTTCTTAAATAAGCCAGGTCTATAATGCTGTTACGAATAACATCGGTTGTAATCTGTACATCATCACCACTTCTAGTTTCAGAATCAAGTGCTGCACTTCCCCCTGCAGTACTGGTGGTACCAGAATCAGCTGCTGCACTTTCCCCTGCAGCACCGGTAGTGCCAGAATCAGTTGTTGCTCTTACCCCTGCAGTACTGGTATCGGTGAGATCTGTTGAAATCAGTGCTAAAAACTGAGAGCGTGTTGACAAATTTGCCAACCAGTTTAAATGCCCGACAAACCCTGATGTTTTCAGCCCATTGTCTCTTTTAACATCAGTAATACCTAGCTTAGCATCAAAGTTAGAGCGTATCCGTTGCCCATTGAAAGCAATGGAGGCATTTAAAAATCTCACGTCCTCAATTGAGCGACCGGAGTCAGGGTCTGCTTCAGTATAGTCAATTTTCCTGGCGCTAAGGCTCAAGCCTAAATCGGTTAAGCGAGTTGCCTGATATTGCCAGTTAGCTGCCAATGAATACTGTTTGTTATCAGTATTTAGTTCCTCATAATAATATTGAGCAAACGATGGCACAATACTGAGATCGTGCCTGGCAAGTATTCGAGGTTTGATGTCAGCACTAAGTTTAAAAGCATTGGTATCCTGTAAGTTGTTGGGTGTATTTGAGCCCAATGCATTAACAGGTACCTGACTAAAATTGTCACTCACTGTCCAGGTAAAACGGTTTTTTATCATGACCCAGTCAGCAATGGCATTTAAATAAAAATAACGTTGATCTGCGAAGCTGTCTTTCGTGTAATTTTGTTTACTTAAAGAGGTAGATGCCTGATACGTTAGCGGCCCTCTGTTTTCAGAAA
>CAYQXD010000253.1:0-2930 GCA_964421315.1 uncultured Thiotrichaceae bacterium
TAGAGCAAAGTTCTTTTTTTAGTGTTTTACTGAAGGTATCGGTGTTCCAGGCTTGAAGGGATAGACTTAAGTAAAACATGGTGTTCATGCATTATTCAGGAGTTTATTTCTGCCCAGTTTTTACAGGATAGCCTGCTTTTTTCCATTCAACAATGCCGCCACGGAAATAGTGCACTTTCCTGAAGCCCCATAATGCCGCTTTTTTTGAGGCATGATAACTGCGACTGCATTTTACGCCACTACAGTAGATAACGATGGCTTGCTCTTTTTCTGCAATAGCGGTCACCGACATTTCATTGAATGCATTTTTTAAATCCAGATGAAAAGCGCCTGGTATGTGACCTCTGGCATATAGCCGAGGATTGCGTACATCGATAAAAACCGCGCCGGAATCAAACAATGTCCTGGCTTCTTGTAGCGATGTTGTAATAGTGCCTTCGACCTGCTCAGGTGACCGGTAATCGCCATGCGCGGCATAGCTGACACTTGCGATATATATAGTGAAAAACAGAAAAAAGCTTATTCGACCTCTCCATCCTTTGGTTCGTAACCGCCACATCCATGTGCCACTACTGATCCATAAACAGCACATCCTTGTGCTACTTCTCAGTTTTACAGGTTTGTGTATCATAGTAAATGTCTCAGGGTATGTTTGCACTTTAGAGCCCGTTTAAAAGACCGGAACTGTTCATGTCTTTGTTTTAACACTTGTTTGACTTGCATCAAGATTTGTAAGTGTGCTGTTAAATATACTATAAAGTTTAGACTAAGAGGCAAGAGAGATGGAAGTATTTAGTAATTTATTCAGCGATTTAACCGGCTGGTTAACAGTTGGCATCATTGTGTTTATGCTGGTTATGATGGCTTATCTGTTTAGTATGGCTATTAGCAAGATGAATAACGGTGAATAAGGCTTAACGTTTTTTATAGTTTAATATCTATTATACGACCTATCTAAATGATTGAGACTGGTATTCATAGCTATACCAGTTGATATCTGCGCCCGTTAAAAAAGGCATCGCAATAAAACCAATTACGCCTATAAGTGCCATAATTATCGCACCTGGAAAAGCACTGCCAAAACCTTTTACTTCAAAATTAGGCACCAGCGCAGCTGCTAGCATTATCATTAAGGCATTAATCACCAGAGCAAATAAGCCAAAGGTCAATACCGATAACGGTGCAGTTAACAACCATAGTAGCGGGCGTAGAAATATATTGATCAGGCCTAATACTGCGGCGGCGACTATAAAAGCTAAAACGCTATTTGCTTTAATACCTGGAATTATCAGAATGGTGAAACCAAGGCCTACTGCCGTTGCCAGCCAGGTTATCAGTAAAGCGGTCATAAGGCGGTGCGATTATTCAAAGCTTAATTTATATCCGGCGCTGTCCAGGTAATTTATTTCTTTTATTAAATCTGCAAGAGTCATGCTGTGTTCATTTAACCAGCCTTCTGGAAAACGCAAATTAATATTTTTGTCGTTAACAGTAATATCTACCTCAGGAATTAATTGATCGGTGCGACCACGATGTAGTAGTACCGCAATTCGCAAAAGTACGCACATCTGTATACCAGCTTTAATGAAAGGTTTCATCAGTTGTTTAAAGTTATCAAAACGGAACTTGCTGCGATGCGATAAAACCAGCGCTGCTAATAATGCCTGCTCCTGTTGGGAAAATCCCTGCATGTCAGCATTGGTTAATATGTAGGCTCCGTGCTTGTGATAGTTGTTGTGTGAAACCTGGAGCCCAATCTCATGTAACATGGAAGCCCATTTAAGTAGTGGTTTGATATGGTCGGCATTGACAGGCCATTGCCTGGAGGTTGCGTGGTATAAGTGTTCAACCGTATTAGTAATGCGTTTTGCCTGCTCGATATCAACACTCCAGCGTGTCATGGCTGCTTCTACCGTAGCATCTCGAACATCTTGATGCGTTATTCGACCGACCAGGTCATAGAGCAGGCCTTCGCGCATACTCTGCTCTGAAATCTGCATCTGCTCAATTTTTAATGTTTTAAATATGGCCAACAAGACTGACAGACCGCCGGCAATAACAGGTGTCCGACTTTCACCTAAGCCTGCAAGTTTTAAGTTATTTATATTTTTTGCATCAATAAACGCATCACGTAACTTTAGTAATGATTTATAACTGATACCATCCAGGCACCAGCCCTGTTGATGGACGATACTGGCAATGGCTTTTATGGTGCCAGAGCAACCAATAGCTTCGTCCCATTTGCCAGCTTTAAAATCTGAGGCTTGCGGAAACAGGATTAGCTCGGCATCCAGTACGGCGGCTTTCATGGCTTTTTTAGTCATTTCGCCATTAGAAAAAAAGCGCTTGCTTGCGCTGACGCAGCCGGTGTAGAGGCTTTCACGTCGTTTCGGCTTCATGCCTCGACCAATAATGAGCTCAGTACTGCCGCCGCCAATATCAACCACTAATCGTTTGCCCTCTTTGGCTGCCAGGCCGTGTGCAACGCCAAGGTAGATAAGCCGTGCTTCTTCTCGACCGCCAATAATTTCTATAGGGTGATTTAAAATGGCTTCAGCATTTTCTACAAAAATCTTTGCATTTTCTGCAACACGTAAGGTGTTTGTGCCGGCAATTCTTACCGCAGAATCCGGCAGATCCCGTATGCGTTGGGCAAAGGTTTCCAGGCATTCAAACGCTCTATTTTGTGTGGATTGATTTATAATGCTGTTAATATCCAGGCCGCCGCCGAGGCGAACATTTTCACGCAAACGATCAATAATTGAGAGTGTCCCGGTTTTCTCAAGACGGGCAACAATCATATGGAAGCTATTTGAGCCAAGGTCAATGGCCGCAACGATTTCGGGCAAGTGTTGTTTTGTAGTTGTATTCATCTCATTGTTAATGCTATGTTTTGTAGCAGTATTCGTGGGCATCTTACCTTAATTTCT
>CAYQXD010000254.1:0-2910 GCA_964421315.1 uncultured Thiotrichaceae bacterium
TGTCCTTTTCTCAAATTACGCTGAGTAGAAGTTACAAATATGATTTTACAATTCCCGGTACAGTGTTAAAACCCTGAGCAACCTTAGCTGTCACCAGTAGATAACAACCACTGCCTGGCTGTTTTTTTTGTTTCTTTATAATCAACGGCTTTTTTCAGGTGTTTTCTAGCACCTGCTGTGTCAGCAAGCTCATGGTAAGAGGCAGCTATCAGCATATGGACATTGCCGGGTTTGTTAATGCCTTTTTCCAGGGCGACGCTAGCGTATTTGATGCTTTGCTGATAGCGCTCCATGTCATAATAAATTTGTGCGATAAATAAATCTTCTTTGCCGTCTGTTGCTAATTCGGCTGCCTTTTTATAACTGGCAAGTGCTTTTTTATCTTCTTTCGCTTCAAGAAGCAGCGAGGCCAATAGTGCATTGTTTTTATGATTCGCCTTAACAATGGATTTTTCCATCGCTGCTGATAATATAGCCGCTGCTTTATTGGGCAAGCTCTGGTCATACAAAGCGTACACATACTGCATAAATTCATTCTGCCGAATCAAAAAACCCTGGGTAAAGGCAAGTTGCATAATTTCCAGGGATTTCGCATACAAATTCTGCTCCAGGTAAATGGATGCCAGTTGCAACCAGTACTCAGTTTTGCCTGGCCATAAACGAATCATTTTTTCAATGATTAAGGTGGCGTCGGGTAATTTTTTTAACTGGTAATAAACCGCAAACAAAGTCGAGTAGGCTGACCTGTCAGGCTCAAATAATTTAATCACCTGTTTTAACGGTTTAATGGCTTTGACATAATCGCCAAGCTGATAGTAGGCGGATGCCAGAATTAAATACCCGCTCTTTGATGGCTCGGTGTCAGGCAAATCAATCGCCATCTGCAGATATTGCTGACTGAATTTTATTGCCTGAGTGTAATCCTCTTCGTGCAGGGCGAGGTTGGCAAGCATTTTTACAACCTGCAATCGGGTCTTGTCGTTTAACCCATACTGACCATCATGCTGGCGTTGATAACTTAGCAAAAAATATTTCCGTGCTGATGAATACTGTTGCTGATACAGATAGATCAATGCCTGCATATGATGCGTATACGCCTGATCAGACAGAGACAATTTAGAATGGCCTCGTAATAACCTGTCAAGCTGGCTCTGTGCTTTGGAAAATTCTTCCTTGTGCAATAATGCTTCCACCTGCGCCAGTCTTTTAAAGGTCATCATGGAAAGTGCAGCAGCAGAATTACTCGCATGGGAGAACCCGGAAAACAGCAGTGTGCTCAATAAAAAAATTGGATAAATCAGCCTTTTCAATTTTTTTCATCCAGTTGGAAAATTATCTGCACTGAAGCCCTTTGTTCGATAGCGGCATTATTTTCTATTTTGGCTTTGAATTTCCATTTACTCAAAGCGCGTTTGGCAGAGCGATCAAAAACATTCGGTGGATCAGATTCAAGCACCTCAATATCTTTAACACTGCCGGTTTGGGTAATAGTGAATTCAAGTTTGACAAAACCTTCCAGTTTCATCATTTTTGCCCGCTTCGGATAGATAGGATTAACCCGCGCCAGCGGTATCACATTGGCATTAACCTCACGACCACCGGCAACTGCAACCAGCGCGTCACCCAGTGCGCTGCTTGCTGCCAGATTGACCGGCAAGTCGATATTCAGGCGTTGCATCATTTTGCGTTGCACTTTATCGGGCGGGTTGGGTTTTGGAATATTAATTCTAGGTTTTATCGGCTGTTTTTTTGGCTCTGGCTTTTTGGGTTTGACACGTTGCTTTTTAGTCAGCAACTCTTCTCGCTGCAAGCGCACAAAGTCAATCACTCTAAGGTTGTCGGTATTCACATTGACCGATTCAGATACCTCGATGCTGGCTTTTAAGGCAAACAAAAAAATAATAGAAAAAAAGCAGGCAGCGGCAAAACTGGAAACAAGGCGAAGCATTACTGTGAGTCGATAGAAGCCGCAATAGAAATATTCTGCACCCCGGCAAGGCGAACCTGATCCATCACCTTCACCAGTTTGCCGGTACGCGCATCCTGGTCAGACTGAATAATAACTGAACTCTGTGGGTATCTGGCTTTCAGTGTTTGAATATTGGCTCGCACTGCGCGGATGTCGATTTCACGATTATCAATCCATATATCGCCGTTGGCATTAATAGCAATAAGAATATTACCCTGTGATTTTTTTGTCGCGGTGACGGCAGAAGGTCGATTGACATCTATGCCCGTTTCTTTGACGAAAGAAGTGGTTACGATGAAAAAAATCAACAAAATAAACACCACATCCAGCATCGGCGTAAGGTCTAATTCGTTATCTTCTTCAGGTTTTGGTAGACGTTTCATGGTGTAATCATGCCTTCACTAAATCGGTTTATCTTGCGTTTTGCTATGGTTTCAATATGACGTAAAAGAAATAAGCCGATAATTCCCACCGTCATACCCGTCATCGTCGGCAGTGTAGCCAGTGAAATACCATCGGCCATGGCACGCGCGTCACCGGCACCCTGCACCGCAATGACATCAAATATTTCAACCATGCCATAGACAGTGCCAAACAAACCCATCAATGGCGTTACCCGTACCAGAGTGCGAATAAAAGGCAGGGTGTACAATAATTTATGGCGAAAAGAAAACAGCAAAGACTCCCGAATACTGCGTGCGTTTTCATTATGTGCGTTTTTATGCCAGATAATGGTTAATTTAGCCTGTTCTTTTCCGGCGACAAAAGTAAAGTACAGCCAGCGCTCAATAACCAGAAACCAGAGTATAAAGGCCATAATAAAGATGCCATACAGTACAAAGCCGCCTTTATCCAGGAACTCGGTTATTGTGTAATATAGCGACAGACCGTTCATTATCTTTCTCGTATGTAACTACTCAGCGTAATTTGAGAAAAGGACG
>CAYQXD010000255.1:0-2889 GCA_964421315.1 uncultured Thiotrichaceae bacterium
TGCAATCCTTATTCTGCTGGGGTTTATGGGGAAAAAGTGCGGAAGTCAGGAAGTAAATGAGTAATATAAAACGTAGCGCTGTTTTTAAATTAGTTTGCGTGTCGGCAATATCGGGGATGTTATTGACAGGCTGTACTGAAGATAGTGGTTTAAGCAATAATCCTGATCCAACGGTTGAGTATAAAGAGAATGTTGCAGGAGAGAATAATCTTGCAAAATACACTGATGCAGATTGGCTATACCAGAACTATTTAGGTGATTATGGTCTGCCTGATGTACTAAAGGACGAGATGATGACGGTACTGATGATGCTGGCTAATGGTTTTGCCTTGCAGCACTCTCGCGGCGAAGATGTGGAAGCATCCATATCAGAACTGCATACTGCCATGCAAATGATGTACCACTCAGGGCAGTTGGGTTCGAGTGTTCAACAAATGCTGGAACAACATAATACTGGTGCCTATGATCTCACAGCAGATGTAATTCCCACGGAAGCTCAAATAGAAGAATTTCTCCTTAATAATCCATTAATCCTTAGTGAGGAAGCACAAAAAAATGTAGATGAATCCAATAGACGGCATGAGATATTTTTAAGAGAACAGGAGCAACTGGTTGTAGATCACAATCTGCCTTATGCCTTACCCGATATGCCGGTTAAATATTTGATTGTTGGTCAGGAGCAATTTTGGTTTTGGTGGAAAAGAAATAGAAATAACAATAATAAACCTAAACCAGCAAAACCAAAGCATAAAAATATTGACAGTTGGAATTGGGGAACTGCTGATATTATCTGGACTGATGCTCTCCGTGGCATTGGGCACATGGGCATGGTGGACGCAGAGGGCCGTAGAAAAGTTGTTGTAGATGCAAATAACCCAGGGGGCGTTAGACATCATACGCGAGGATTAGATAACTGGGCAAATACAGGTGGCTGGAGTCGTATTGAAGGCTGGCGTTTCGTAGCCTGGGAATCAAGCTGGTTTATTGATGAAGAAGATGATTGGTACAAAGCGTATAACAGACATAGATGGAATAATCGGCGAGCATGGAGTTTAGAAAAATACCGACGCTGGTATGCAATGGACTATGCTTATAACAAGGTTGGCGTTACAAACTATAACGTGTTTGTTGGAAAAAATTCTAACAATCCAGCAACCTACTGTTCATTACTTGTATGGTCAGCCTATAATGAGATAGGTATTGATATAGATCGAAATCGTGGCAGTATTGTCTGGCCTTTTGATATTACAAATCATCGGTTTATAACAAAATTTAAATCTTCAGAAATTTAACACTTCATTAATTTCACAGGATAATCTCTGGTTTTCTCATCTCGGGAGAAAGCCAGGGGTTTGATGGGACGCATGTTATGTTTATGAACAAATCTTTAAAAGTATTTTTTATTTGTTGTATCGCAATCACACTATCTGCCTGCACACAAAATAGTAATGAAAAACCAACAGTAAGCAACTGCGACAATACCTTTGTAGTATCAGACAACAATAATATATATTTATTTGAGCATGACAATGACTCTGTAAATTTTAATGTATTAAGACAATATGAAAACAAAAGTAATATGGATGCTTTTTTTGACTGCCAGAGAAATATTATTGTTTCACCTTACAGTTATAAAGGGATACACAATAATGAAGGCGGACTCACCATTTTTAATTTAAGTAATAACAAACAAAAAGACTATGAAATAGAGGATGGCATTAATGGGCAGCTAGGTTTATATAAAAATGGTGTTTTATTGGCAACCATGCTGGTACGTCGCACAAAAATAGAAAAAAATTCAGGTTATGTAAGTCCAAGGATTATAATAAATGAATATCGTATATTAAATAACCCTGAGAATTATCCAGAAGAAATGGTAAATGATTATAAAGCAGGGGAATGGTGGAAAAGATTTTCCTATACACATTTATTTGATCTGGATACAAAAAAAATCGTTAAATCATATAAACAAACGCCGTATAGTGGACAAGTAATTAATGGCAAAATATACGCCGAATTTCATGATTTTGTTGGCATCATGGACCTTGAAAATGGTTTTGTAGAAAAATTTATTGTATGGGAATCTACATATGATCAAAATGGCACTCAATACTCTACACCAAGAATGTCACTTTATGTTTTTGCAGATAAAAAACTTTATGAGATACCAACACACAGAAGCTGGGACTTTGAAGACAGAACTGGTCAACAGAAACTGAAAAAATTTAAAACGGGTACTATTTACAAGGCAGAGAAGGGGAAGCTGGTAGAGGCGGTTACATTTCCCTTTAAAGACGCTGTATACGCTGTAGCAATAGCGCAGGATATTTTTGTTTTTAGCAATACCGCTAAAAACATCGTTAAATTTAATACACAAACAAATAAACTCAGCCAATATAATCTTGTGTTACCAGATGTTACCGAAGAGTATTATCTTAATTCTGTCGGTTTTACTAAAGATAATTTTATATTATCTTTCAGTGATGAAGAAAGAACAAAAGGTCTGGTATTTGTCACAAATAAAAACTTTACCGACATCAGTCCTGCGTATAAAGTACCAATGAGCCGGATGGGTATTGCCACTAATCAAGGCATTCAAAGCAGAAGATTGTCTGAACTCTAATTGAAAATGCAAATATTTATCAATAAAATATTGCTTTTGCTACTTCTCCTGCTGCCTTCAACTGCAATGAGCAGCGAGCAATTTTTATTCTGGTATGACGAAACAAGAAAAATCAACCTGTGGCAATACGGCTACAGCGCCAAACACCAGTCTTTTATCTATACAGAATCACCCAATCCAGAAGCTGCAAAACAGGTATTAACCGGTAGAATTATTATTGTGTTTTTTCAGCCAAAAAATGAAAGTCAGTTGATAAGTTTTATGAC
>CAYQXD010000256.1:0-2874 GCA_964421315.1 uncultured Thiotrichaceae bacterium
TGTAGATCTTAAGTATGCACCAGAGAGTTTGAAAAATATCAGCATATCCTATAGACATACATTTTAGGAAAGCAGACATTCACGTTAACGACCAAGCTGTGCAGCGGAAAACTGTTACGCATATTTTAGGGTACTGTCAACTTAAATGGATTAACAATGACTAACATCAAAAATACCTCTATAACTTATTGATTCATGGTTCAAATAAACTCAGATTTCCATGAAAAATGCTGTAATTTTAGTTAAGTTGACAGTACCATTATGTCCGTTTCGTCACCGCACCCCATAGTGCCAGTTTTTGTACTGTGGGTAGTTTAGGTTGTGAGGTGTTGTTGCGCTTTAGTTCCAGGTTACGCGAGCCGGTGGGGTTGAGTTTGTAATTTATACGGATAATGCAAACACGCTCATCTTCATCATGTTCGATTTTGGCAAAAGGTTCAAAGTTGATGCGTAAGCTACCGTATTCTTTTCCATTGTTAGACATAAAATAATAATGTTTATTAATCAACGCATGCTCATATCCCTGACTGCCCTTTTGCATAACAATATCCAGTGATGGGAGATAACCCGCCTCTGGGGCAACATTCCTATATAAGTCGTCTGTCTCTTGTATGCCACCGTTAATAGGTGTTATATGTACTGACCAGTCGCCATAATCTCTGTTACTTTCCATGGGTGTACGTGTGCAACTCACACGCAAGTGCCCAGCTTGCTCACCTTCAAAACGTTGAACGGCATTTCTTTTATCGGTAAAACGTAATGTAGAAATAGTTCCCGATGCGTTAAGATGACCACCAGATCGCCCACTAAACGCCCCTTCATATTTCCCTGATCGCCAAGCTAAAATTATGTAGGGATTATCTTTCGTGTTATGGACTGACCAATCTGGGTACATATTACTGCTTTTGATATTGAGGTTTGTGTTGGTTGATTTTGAATAACCCCCTTCCTGCACTTCTGGGTGCCGAATCCCCCATAAGTCAAGTTCTGCCGCTTCTGTATCAATCTCAAAATATCCGTCTTTATCCGTTTTCACTCGCCCTCGCCCACCTCCGCCACCTAAATAATTGTTTACTACTTCATAATATACATCGGCATCATTAACAGGTTGCCCATTCTGATCAATGACACGCCCATGCAAAGTAATATCAGGTAAATCGCTCATCGCTATTTGGTACTGGTGTTTTAGGGTTTTGTATTCTTCTGGAATCTGCTCCAGTATTTGATAGGTTCTTTTTAACTTTTCATTTTTACTGAGTTGTTGAAAACTTTTTTCGTTCTGCAATTCAAACAGGGCTTCCTTAACAGGGATTAAGTCAGGATTAGTTGATGACGCAATTTGTTCCTGCTGATTGCTTTGCCAAACAATGACAAAAACACTGAATAAAATGAGTGCGAAAATATAGATGATTTTATTTTTCATTATTTAATTCTCTATATTATTTTTTAGACCTGTTAGATCATTTGATAATGCTGCTGGATCCAACTCTAAACTCCTTGTTAACACCGTATTCCAATATGCTGCACGTTGCCTTTTATCTTTATTTACAGGCTTGAGTGTTTCTTCTGAATAGTAGCCATGAAACGGTGCACTGTGATCTTGATTACTTGTCGTGAAACCAAACATTTCTGGATTGCTTTGCACTTCACCACCTGTAACGGCTTGTCCTAAAGGTTCTGTTCGTGCGGGAACACTGTGCGCTAAAATCTTGAATTTGTTTGCATCGTTGTAAGGCACTACCACTCCGCCTTCCTGGAACTCCGAAATGACTTGTACGGGATCACCATTGATATCATTCTCCGCAGGCTTTTGATCGGCACATTCTGCTTCGGGATCGGACTCGCCCTCATTGAATATTAAACAGATTTCATAATCCGCATAGGCTTTACGATAACTGTTGGTGTAAAACCAGTTTATTCCTTGTGCCACATCGGGTTTGGTGAGTTGATTAAATTCCCACGCGGTTAAAGCGGCATCTCTTGCATTATAGAAATTTAATATACGGCTAGCGTGTGCGCTTATTCCTTTAAAGTGGTGATTGCCTGCGGAATTGGCTCCCATTGCATTGGCAGAGGTTGGGCCATGTTTGACAATTATATTGCCAAATCCATCATCTTCTAGCAAATCATGCCGATACATATCTGGTGGCATATCATAGACGGTATCATCTAAATCTAACACATTATCAATGTTGTAACAGCGCCAAGCCTCTTCTACGTTATTAGCTTCACAGGTATCAAACTGTAAACCAAATATTTCAATTGGAAATATTTGTAGTTTATGAGTCATGTCTTCTGCATTGCTATCATACGACCCCGCCGCCGTTGCAGCCTGACTAGCCGTGTAGCTGCTCATAATATTTCCAGCACCGTTGTAGTTTAAGGCTTCACTCACCACCACATTACCCATACTGTGTGCAATAACATGAGTGTTCGGTAAGGGCGTATTAATTAACCAGTCTCTAAAATCTGCACCGACTTGTCGGGCAACCGCTTCGCTGATGTCATAATTACGTTCATTGCCTAAGACATAAGGCAGTACACCATTGCCGTAGGCATAGGCCGGTTTTTCAAACCAGCCGGTTGGCCAACTGAATGTGGCAAACTGGCTTTTATAGCCTGACCAGTAGAGTCGTTTGTAGCTGGTCTCGGCAAAGTTGGTTTTTTCTGCGTCCAACATCCGCCAGCCATGCACTAAGACCACCAGGTCTTGTGTGATTTCTTGTGGTGCAAAAAGGCTTTGGTATATATCCAGCTTACGAATGGTTGTATCGCTGTAGCCGCCTAAGTATTTTGCATGAAAGGCGTTTTGAACCGGAACGCTATAATCCCCAAAGTCATCTTCGGGTTGATAGGTATCGCCCGCAACCTGTG
>CAYQXD010000257.1:0-2872 GCA_964421315.1 uncultured Thiotrichaceae bacterium
AGCAATGCTATTGCTTTTTCAGATATCTCTAAAAAAACAAAAAATATTTTCTTTGTTTTTTTCGCGTCTTTTGCGTTCTTCGCGGACGAATGTTTTTCAGTTTTTCCAACGTCCGATATGTGTCGAAAGCAGTCTTTCAAGTCTGGTACTGCCTGTCAGATGAAATCCAGACTTATACAGCTTAGAAACTGCGTGACAGGGTCAGGGTGAAAGTCTCGCTTATTTTTTTATAAATAAATATTGCCCATTGCCATAGCTATTCCCCTGATTCGGGCTAAACATGGTTTTACACAAACTAAAATATTTATTCCAGTCTTCTACTTCTTGCAATGACATGTGCTTTGGATAGAGTTGTTCGATGGCTTGCCAGAATCGTTGATGCCATTCATCGAGTGTTTTCCAGTAATTCAAACCATTAACAAACCAGCTGTTTGAATATTCTATGTGTCTGGTATGTCGCTTTATTTCACTAAAGGGAAGAATGTGTGCACCAGGATAATAATGCCCCATCAGGCTAGCTTCAGAATTCAAAAAATTAGGTATGGTGTCAGAAGATACAATGCAGTGATGCAAACATTTACCACCAGGCTTTAATATACGCGAAATATTTTTTTGTAATAAATCAATGTTGGTCACGTGTTCTAGTACACCAACTGAGATCACCCTGTCAAAATAATGGTCTTTAATCATATCCGCATCAACATCATCAAAAAACACCGTTAATAATTCAAATCTGGACTCATCAAATGACTCGTCATTTGCGATTTGTACATTTTTAATATGATTTGTTTGAACTTTACTAGGGTTGATGCCCACTACTTTAACGTTGGGGTAAGTGTTAAGTAAAAACTTCGGCAGTCCACCAAAGCCGCAGCCAAAATCAAGAATAGTTTGACCATCTTGTATATCAGCTCGCTCAGCCAATAATTTGTATTTATTTATCTGTGCCTGTTCTAATGATATATCACTTATTTTTGGAGATTCAGTGGTCGCACCATAGTACGCCATGCTGTAAGCCATATAAACGTTATCAAGAAAAGCCAGATAGAGCTGATACTCTTCATTATAGTGGTCAACCGATACATTACGTGTTTCTTTTTTTGCAATCTCGCCTTTAAATGAGCTTGCACCGTAATTTTCAATGGGATCATCATTGCCGTGCCAGCGTTCATACTCACGTTTAAAAAAACGCTCCATTTGTTTTTCAAATTTTAATAACTCGTCAGAGCCATAGTGATGTATACCATGCTCGGCTAACTGTTTAATTGTATCGGTCATTTGCTTAAACGATCCTCGTCAGGTGACTTTTTTTAAAACAACTACCGCGTTTAAACCACCAAAGGCAAAAGAGTGTGACATGGCAACATTGACTTTCTGCTTTCGCGCCGCATTTGGCACATAATCTAAATTACACTTTTCATCTGCCTCAGTAAAGTTGGCAGTGGGTGGAACAATGTTTTGATGTGTTGCCAAAGCGGTTGCAACAAGTTCTAATGCGCTGGATGCACCTAAAGCATGGCCATGCATCGACTTGGTTGAAGATACAGCAAGATCTTTAGCATGAGCACCGAAAACCTGGTTAATCGCCTCGGTTTCTGCGATGTCATTTGCTGTTGTAGCGGTACCATGAGCGTTAATATAATCAACTTCGTTTGTGCTTACCTGTGCATGGTCCAGCGCATTTTTTATTGCATTGCTAATGCCGGCAACGTCAGGACGTGTAATATGTCCTGCGTCTGATGTCATACCGCAACCGGCTATTTCAGCATAAATACGTGCGCCGCGATTTTTTGCATGCTGTTCTGATTCGAGCACTAACATGCCTGCGCCCTCACCCAGCACCAGACCACTGCGATCTTTGCAAAACGGGCGACAGGTATCCGACGAAACCACCCGTAATGCCTCCCATGATTTTAGCAAGCCATAAGTAAAAGGTGCATCAGTCGCACCCACAAGCGCAACATCAACCATACCGGATTGAATCATCATCATGCCCTGAATGATAGCGTGAGAACCCGAGGCACAGGCGCTAGTCAAAACAAATGCCGGCCCTTTAATACCTAAATGCAGGCTTACCATACTCGCCGCTGCACTGGGCATACCTTTGGGAATGGTTAAAGGGTGTGCACGTGATCGTTTCTGTTTATATAGTTGATCATAAGTCGCCTCATCGGTATGTTTACCACCACAACCGCTGCCTATGATTGCTGCTGCCCCGGCAAGCATTTCTTCACCACAAACCAAACCTGCATCATCTACAGCTTCCTTAGCAGCAATAACCGCTAATTGAGAAAAACGATCTAATATGCTGAGTTCATCAGAAGAAAAATACTTATTCTCGTCATAGTCAGGTACGGTAACCGCACGGGAAATTTTTATATTATCAATCGGTAAATCAAAAGGTTTAATGGCTGAGCGCCCTGCTTTTAATGCGTCCCAAAAAGATGGTGCATTTAAACCCAGCCCGGAAACGGCACCCAGACCAGTAATCAAAACACGATGATTCAGCATAATAAATTATGGCGTGAGATCAGTGTCGTATTTCGGTGATTTTTTCTAAAATATCATTAACTGTCACGATAGATGGAATAACTTC
This sequence comes from uncultured Thiotrichaceae bacterium, assembly GCA_964421315.1. Lineage (GTDB taxonomy): Bacteria > Pseudomonadota > Gammaproteobacteria > SZUA-229 > SZUA-229. Next base: position 2,597 of record CAYQXD010000257.1, read on the forward strand.
ATTAGGGATCTCTATATCAAAAGCTTCTTCAATCTCAAACAACACGGTAATGGCTTTTAATGAATCAATGCCTAATGCCATAAGCTCAGCTTCAGGGGTAACATCTTCAATTTTGCAATTTGCAATATTTACAATAACTTCAGCGACTTTATTCAGAACCATAATTATTAATCCGTAATTAATATTGAGTAGTGGCCATTAAATATAATGACAGATAATGATTTGTTTGTTTGTTTGTTTGTTTGTTTGTTTGTCATGTCGAACCTGATTTAATAA
>CAYQXD010000258.1:0-2800 GCA_964421315.1 uncultured Thiotrichaceae bacterium
GCTTCAAGACTTGCAAAGGTAATTCTTGATTATCCCTCTGTTGAAATTACTGGTGTTTTCAAAGAATTGAGTGAGAAGGGCAAGTTAGAAAAAATTTCATCAAAAGATATACTTCTTCATGAGTTTAGAAGAATACATCTACAGAACTGGATTAGAAGTAAACGATTCGATAGAGATGGTGTAATCATGCCATACACCGCTCAAAATGGTGGCGGTTACACGCTTGAAGCTGAGTTAGGTGTAATACCAAATGGTTATTCTGATCCTGACTTTATGGGATGGGAAATTAAACAGTTTGGTGTTAAACGTTGTGAACTGATTAATAGTAAGGTTTTAACTTTAATGACACCTGAGCCTGATGGTGGATTCTATGCTGACCACGGTGCTGAAGCCTTCATGCGTAAATATGGATATGAGAGTGAAAAAACTAAAGATCGCATGGATTTCACTGGCCGTCATTTTGCTGGAGAGATATGCGAAAGAAGCGGACTAACGCTTATGACTGAAGGTTATGATAAAGCAAATAATGTGATTACCGATGCATCAGGGTGTATTGCTTTGCTTGACAGCAAAGGTAACCCAGCTTCCGCATGGACATTCAAAAAAATAATGGAACATTGGAAACGTAAACATGCAAAGGCCGCATATATCCCATCTATATCCCGCAAGGAAATAGATAACAGCAAATCATACAACTATTGCAATAACGTCAGGTTATTTGAAGGTACAACCTTTAACAGGTTATTACAGGCAATAACTGAATCTCAGGTTTATTATGATCCTGGTATCAAACTGGAAAATGCCAGTACAAATCCAAAGACCAAGCGCCGCAGTCAGTTCAGAATAAAATCTAAATTGTTAAGTCATTTGTATGAAAAACAATCAGATATAGATGTTCTTGCAGAATGGTGAAAATATTGGTTGCATCAGGGACAAAAAAGGGAAATAATTACCTTAATTGCTCCCTACAAAAAATAATAAAAGGCTAATGGCATGGATACAAAGGTCACTACTAGTGAACTGCTTGCACTCTCACTCGAACGCTATTCTCCGACAGATATTGCAAGAAAGCTTAAAGTTACACCTAAAATTGGGAAGTAAGAGAAGATGGACCTCCTGAGTATCGCTCAGGCGACCTTCAAAAATTATTGTTTGGTAATGAAACCAATGTTCCAGATGATGCAGATTTTACATTTATAGACCTTTTTGCTGGTATAGGCGGCATTCGCATGGGCTTTGAGAAGAATGGAGGTCACTGTATATTTACCAGCGAATGGGACAGATATGCAGTAAACACTTACTGTGAAAACTTTGGTACTTACCACCCTATAGAAGGTGATATTACTAAGGTTGCTGTTGAAGATATTCCTGACCATGATGTTCTACTGGCAGGTTTTCCTTGTCAGCCTTTTTCTATTGCTGGTGTTTCGAAAAAGAATTCTTTAGGACGTGTTCATGGTTTTGAAGATAAAACGCAGGGCACACTATTTTTTGATGTCGCACGTATCATCAAAGAAAAACAGCCGAAAGCATTTTTACTTGAAAATGTTAAAAATCTGATGAGCCATGACAAGGGTAGAACCTTTCAGGTGATTAAAGAAACACTTCAAGATGAACTTGGTTATAAGATTTTCCCCAAAGTAATTGATGGCAAAGGCTTTGTGCCACAGCACCGCGAACGCATTTATATTGTAGGCTTCCGTGATGATACAGATTTTTCCTGGGATGCTTTTCGTGCAAAAGATAAAACAGCTAAAACTATGGGAGATGTTCTGCACCCACAAAATGGTTCTGAAGAAGCTGAGAAAGATTACACTATAGGTAAAAATGCAAAGGTAAATAAAAAATACATCCTTAGCGATAAGCTATGGAGTTTTTTATATGGTTATGCAGCTAAACATAAAGCAAAAGGAAACGGTTTTGGTTATGGAATGGTGACAAAGAAAAGTGTTTCTCGTACTTTATCTGCACGTTATTATAAAGACGGTTCTGAAATTCTTATCAATCGAGGTAGGGGTAATCCACGCAGAATGACTCCACGCGAATGCGCGAGAATTATGGGGTATCCCGATAGCTTTATAATTCCTGTTTCTGATACACAATCATATAAACAGTTTGGCAACTCTGTTGTGATGCCTGTTATAGAAGAAATAGCACGCATTATGAAACCTCATATTATGACCTTGATTGAAGAGGAAGAAACAAAAGTACATCAATCAAGCCTGCCTCTATCTGTCAGTGGTTGATGTAGTCAGTAAAGAAAAGCGTAGCCAGATGATGTCTGGCATACGTAGTAGTAATACAAAACCAGAAATCCTTACACGCAAAGCCCTGCACAAACTTGGCTATAGATTCAGAATCGACAGCAAAGTAGGCAAAATCAAACCAGATATTGTTTTGCGTAGCCACAAGGTGGCTATATTTACGCATGGCTGTTACTGGCATCAACACGAAGGTTGCGTATTAGCTTACTCAGACAGGAAGTATTCCGATAAATGGAAAAAGAAATTTAGCGACAATCAGCAGCGTGACAAACGAGTAGAGACCCAGCTAAAGGAAGAAGGCTGGCGCGTTGCTGTAATCTGGGAATGTGCTACTAGGGATATTAAAGTCTTTGAAACTGTGATTAACCAGTTAAATGCCTGGATTAAAATAGGTGATAGCCAGTATTTTGAATCTGAATATAGAAAAACATAAGAACTGACTACAATATTAGACCGCAATGATATAGAATTGCGCCACTTCTTTATGGGTGCTTAGCTCAGCTGGTAGAGCGTCGCCCTTACAAGGCGAATGTCGG
>CAYQXD010000259.1:0-2520 GCA_964421315.1 uncultured Thiotrichaceae bacterium
AAATGTACAGGCATGACAAGCAGCAGCATGTAGCGATCTATCCTTCTCGGGTTTATGTTCTGAGCACAATGGATCAGAAGAACAAATTTTTGCACGGTTAAGTGCCTGATCTAACAAACGCCCCAAGTTTTCAGGTTTTCCCAGTTCAACAAGCCCACCTAAAGTACCATCAGAATCAGCTGCAGCAGTGTAAATTAGGATGCCAGCCTGATTATTTTCTCCGCTAGTGTCACCATAAATTCTTTCTTTTATGCTGGCAGCGTTATAACCGCACTCAAGTGCCAACTCTCTAATTAATAAATGAGAGATGGTGTGAAGCAAAACATACCTAATACCAGGGTAACCATCATCTGGTGAAAGTTTTCTAGCATTACGCCAGCCTCTATGCCCTTCTGACAGCGATGCGTTAATTGCCTGAACTGCAGTTTTCTTCTCCCACTGCTGAAGTATCTCTTCATCAAATTGTATAAATATGCCTTCACCGTGCACTTGACTCGCAGGTACCCAACTTGGTGGCTCATTGGATAAGTGAGCCATAGGTGGTTGTTCGTCTGGTGCATTACTCTCTTCAGGTGCTTCTACACGCGTAAAGCCAATTAGAGCATTCACTTCACGTAAACGTTTTAATAAAAGTACATTTTTAATTTCATTTACATAGTGAGTGGGTGTTTCGACAGTTTCACTTAGAAAGTGTGGCCAATCTGTAGGAGGGTTAGGTTCTATAAAAACTTCCCACTCTGGCCCTTTTATATCCTCTTGAGTAACATTGTCACCAATTTCACCTTTATTAATGGCATCAATTACAGCCCACACCTCATCGTGAGAATATTGATCAATGCCAGGTAAGATTGCATTTTTTACTAACACTTTTAAAATAGCTTTTACTTCTAATGCAGACTCAACATCTACAAAGTTATCCCAGCCATCCTGAACGAGTTGAACAATAGGGTCACGCGAGAGCGGGATCGCAAGCGCTGACAATGTCATGGGAAACCAACTATTAGTAGCACCCAACAAAACACCACGTGGCTCCTCATCGCAGCTATCATCATATCGATCTAAATGTGGGTGACGACCTCTACAGGCAGGTAAACTCTCCTTACCTGCCTTACCAAAAGCTTGTGCCATATTTCTTTTTGCATCACAAGTATCACACTTTACCCATAGGTTCTCTGTTTGTAACGAAGCACCGCTTTCGAAAAAACGCAAACCGCCTTTACAATCAGTTTTTCCACCATGTACATAATATCGCCAAGGGAAATCATCCAAATGACCATTACGACAGGCTAAAAGAAAACGAGCAGGTACTGCATCAGCATCTTTCGCAGGTTTATCCCCTTTTGAGCCTCGGCAAGACTCATGTACAAAGCGTGTATTTTCAGGACGGTAACGACTTTCTTTAACCTTAAATAGCCCAGTATCATATTCAGCTAGCATCCCGCATTTAACACAACGCAACCATCGAGGAAAAGGACGAACTGGTACACCAATTCTTGCTTCAGCAGACCACACATCTGTATGTTCTGTTTTGACAAATGGTGGCATACGCATACTTTCAACTTGAGCTCCAAGCCTTTGTCTAACAGCAGCTAATAGTCGAGCTTCTGTAACTGGCGGACACCGGTCTTTATCCCAACGATCAATGCCTAATGTAACAACCGATAAACTTGGCATGTCGATTAATGCACCAGGGCCATAAGTCCATAACAACTGACTTGGGCGAACTTCTCCAACGGGTGTAATACCAGATTTATTTTTATTACTACTCATTATGATCCAGCCTCGTCTGCTTTCGCCTTCTTGATCTGAGGTTTCCAAGCAGGCCCCTCATCTAGCTTGCTAGTACTCATTTGTAATTTAACGCCAGGTTCAACTTCACGCATAGACATCGGTACAGTAAATCTGTCCCATTCATTGATGCCTGGTGATTTAATTAAAGCTACCTTTGAATCTACATTTTGACCACGTTTTTCATAAGCAACAGTACGACCAGCAACTGCAGTTGCTTTAACCCAGTGATCGACTCGATCTTTGATGCAGCCTTCTGCCAAGTCACGTGTGGTCATGTCTTCCTCAACCATTAATACACGATCGGTAATAGCTTTAACAATACTTTCCACAACAGGCGCAGTCGTTTGCGTCAATGTTGAGGCACCATCATTAGGATTTAAATCATCATCACCTAAACGCATCATACTTAACATTGCACCGGTCAATCCCCTATCTAAAGCTCTTGGTGAAAATGGTGTTACCGATTGTGCTTCTACATGTTTATAGAACGTCGCATGATAATGCTCAAACGTTTCATAATGTGATAAATCTCGAGGTCTGGCCCAAGTCAGCACAGTACAAACTAATCCAGGGAAACTACGCCCAACACGACTTGTTGCTTGAATATATTCTGCCGTACTTTTGGGTTGGCCGTTAACGGTCATAATACCAAGGCGGTTAACATCCACACCAACAGAGAGCATATTAGTCGCTAACACAATATCTATAGCGCGGCTTTCACCTTCATCC
>CAYQXD010000259.1:2530-2751 GCA_964421315.1 uncultured Thiotrichaceae bacterium
TTTGCTCACTATCATATTCAGCTTTGAACTTAACTTCTAACTGATCAAGATATTTTGGAATATCTTGACTAGAAACACGTGATGTAAGCTCTTTTATATTATTAACGCTACGTTGCCCTAAACCCGGCCGTTCAACTAAACTCATTTGCACGCGGTAAGATCGTGTTTGCACATCATCTTCTGCCAAACGTTTCATCCCACCTAATTCACGTAGCGAGTTG
>CAYQXD010000260.1:0-2726 GCA_964421315.1 uncultured Thiotrichaceae bacterium
ACTGATGTTCAAAATCGTTCCTGACGATTTTAGTCAGCCGCTCGGCCATTTCTCCTATATAATTTATACAATAAAAAAACAGATATGCATCGTCACATCGGGTGCGAAGCATACCTGTTCTCTGTTTACAGGTAAAGCCTTTTAAGTATACATTTTACAATCAGTTAAGCCGTACCTTCTGCTTGCTCTGCTTTTATACGTTCGTAAATTTCTTCACGATGTACAGCAACTTCTTTAGGGGCATTGATGCCTATTCTTACCTGATTACCTTTTACACCAAGCACGGTTACGGTGACTTCATCACCAATCATTAGAGTTTCGCCTACACGACGGGTTAATATCAACATTTCCTTTTCTCCATGTTGTATCAATTACAAAAATAAGAGTGATGAACAGCGCGAGAGTTCAGCACACTTTTCGTTTGCCCTTTGCTTTATACACTGAAGGGCACTGTGTTATTTGTTACAGTAATATTACAGATTTTTTAGATGGTCGTCACTATCTAAAGCAAAAGCTTCGTGCAAAGAACGCACTCCCAATTCAAGGTATTTTTCAGCAACCACGACTGATATCTTGATTTCTGATGTGGAAATCATTCGTATGTTAATGTTTTCTTTGGCTAAGGTTTCAAACATGGTGTTTGCTATACCGGCATGTGAGCGCATGCCAACGCCAACCAGTGAGATTTTTACAATTGCATCGTCACCTTTTACTTTTTTCGCACCTAGATCTTTCGCTACGGTTTCCAGCAATGCGTGTGCGGTTTCATAATCATTACGATGTACGGTAAAGGTAAAATCCGTGCAGCCATCTTCGGATATATTCTGCACAATCATATCGATTTCGATATTTGCTTCGGTCACCGGGCCCAATATTTTTGAAGCGACTCCGGGCTGGTCGGGTACGCCATTAATGGTTAGCTGTGCTTCATCACGATTAAACGCAATACCTGAAATTAACGCCTGTTCCACGTCATCCTCCTCCAGTGCTATAAGTGTACCCTCGCCATCTTCAAAGGCTGACAGCACACGTAATGGGACATTGTATTTACCTGCAAATTCCACGGCGCGGATTTGCAGAACTTTTGAACCTAAACTGGCCATCTCCAGCATTTCTTCAAAGGTTATATGATCCAGTTTCCTGGCTTTTGGCTCCACCCGCGGATCGGTGGTATAGACACCATCCACATCGGTATAAATCTGACACTCGTCGGCATTTAATGCGGCGGCTATGGCGACTGCTGTGGTATCTGAACCACCTCGTCCTAGCGTTGTAATATTGCCATTTTCATCAACGCCCTGAAATCCTGCAACCACAACGACGCGACCCGCATCAAGATCGGCTTTCATTTTTTCGCCCTGGATTTCTTTAATGCGCGCCTTGCCATGCACATCATCCGTCACCATACGAATTTGCGCACCCGTGTATGAACGGGCATCACAACCACGATCAAGTAGTGCCATGGTTAATAGCGCAATGGTGACTTGTTCGCCGGTGGAAACGATGACATCCATTTCGCGCACATGCGGTTTAGCGCTCATCTCTTTGGCAAGCGTAATCAAACGATTGGTTTCACCACTCATGGCAGAAACAGCAACAACAACTTTATCGCCACTTTTCGCATGTGCTGCGACTTTATCAGCGACATGGCCAATTTTTTCGATAGACCCTACCGACGTACCACCGTATTTTTGAACAATAAGAGACATGAATTTAAACTGGAGGTTTTGTTATAACGTGTAAAAAAAAGCGTGAGTATATAAGTTATGGTCAATACTGACAATAAATCAATGGTCGGCAATGCACCAATGGCTTTAGAGAAATTTTAGAGAAAATTTTTAAACTCACATATCATCAAATCCAGCAAGTTTGTATAACCTTTTTGCTTCCTCCGGATTTTTCTCCACGCCGACACCGTCTTTATACATCATCGCCAACGTAGTCAATGAGCCGACCAACCCCTGCTCACCGGCTTTAGTAAACCATTTCACCGCTTGCTCTGCATTTTTTTCTACACACTCACCCTCCATGTACATAAAGCCCAAACCATGTTGTGCTACCGGATGACCCTGCTCTGCCGCCGCACGCATATATTCAACCGCTTTGGCTTCATTGGCGACCACGCCCAAACCATTCTGGTACATAATGGCACAGCGATGTTGTGATTCAGCGTCACCCGCTTCTGCTAATGGGGCTAAAAATTGCAGTGACTGCTTGAAGTTTTTCGCTTCAAAAGCAGCAATGCCACTGGAAAAACTGGCATCAATGTCACTAATTTCAATGGCTTCATTATTACTGTTTGTTGATTTTTCTGTCATGGCACTCTCACAGATAAAATGATGAGTTTATCACGGCTGCTACTTTGGTCTATATTGTTGTTTGCTGCAGCGTAGGCAGCAGGATGTGCCTATCTTCTTCATCCTTAGGTTTGTTAACACCACATCCTTGTAGCACCACCCTATACCCCCCCTCTAAAGAGATACTCTCTGCGCATTCCAATATCAACGCACACTAGGTATAATCTGCGCCCATTAAACGGTAGTATTGACGAAGATACTATTAATATAAAATCGAAGTTGTAGCCACAATGATTGCAACATGACTTTTGTTGGCTAGTCACTTTGGCCAGCCACTAAGATTTAGCCACTAAGGTTTAAAAGCGCGAGAGGATACCAAGATGAATCAAGATTACTATAATGCTGTAACTAAAATGGAAGAAGCTGGTG
>CAYQXD010000261.1:0-2722 GCA_964421315.1 uncultured Thiotrichaceae bacterium
AGTCAGCAACCTACATCATTAGAAACAACAGTTGTGACAGTATTTACCTGGGTACCAGCAGGCATAAATAACGCCAAAGAATGGCTAGAAAAAACCAAAAGAAGAACTACAATAAAGAATTTAATTAAATTCATGGCTAGTACTCCGATTTTTGCAACATCTAACCTTAAACAATACAAAATACATGCCAGAAAAATAATGCTTTAATTATCAATCAGATAAAAATATAGCATAAAGGAGTTGTAAATTTTATAGACACCCAGCCGAATCGTCTTTTAGGCTCAAAGCCCGCCACATGGGGATTTCAGTGGTTTTTAATGGTATTTTCCTACTGTTAATTATTTCGACATTGTTCTTGTAACGGCAAGGTACTTTATAAAAATAAGAACAAAGCGATTAGGAAAGCTACGCCAGCATTCCTGCTAACTGAGATCGGTATTGCTGTGCCATTTTCGGATTATTGGCAGCGATAGTGTTGATGATGGTAATAATCATTTTTTTTGCGGCACCATCTTTAAATTCTGCATTGTTTTGCTGTATGTAGAACAGGTGATCGAGTGCCTGCTGTGTGTTGTGTTGTGCGATTTCACATATTGCACAATCAAAACGGGCATTATAATCGTCTGGGTTTGTAAGCAGTATTTCTTTTAATGCCTGCAAGCCTGCAGTCTTACCTGCCTCGCTATTTATCCACAATTGGCCAGTTAGACTTTGCCCGGTTTCGCTGTTTTTATTGGTATCAGGTAGTCGATTAAACAATGCATTAGCCTGCTCTATTTCACCTATATCAATAAATATCTGAACCATGTCCATGGCTATTTTTGTGTTTGACGGGTCTTGTTGTGCCGCCTGTACTAGCAGTGTAATGGCTTGAGAGGTTTCTCCCTGCATATGGTGCTGGCGTGCCTGCATTCTTGTTTCTTCGATTTTATTAACAATTTCAAAAGTTTTCAGTAAGACCCTGGCTTCTTGTTCGGTTAATTCGCCCTCTTCTGATACCACAGATTTACCATCAACAAAAATTTTCAGTGTGGGTATATTCTTTATGTTGTACTGCTCTTTTAGCTGATTATTTTCTTCAATATCAACTTTTGCGAAGATGAATTCTTCAGCAAACTCTGTTGCCAGTGCAGCAAACATATCGGTCATTTGTATGCAGTGTTCAGACCAAACGCTAATAAAAGCAACAAACACTGGTGCTTTATTGGAATTACCGATGACGTATTTATCAAAACTACGGTCACTGACTTCAAAGATAAGGGCTTCTTTACTCATATTATTTTTCACCCACAGCTTTTAGTTTTTCAATCAGCTCATCAGAATCCCATTCAACGCCACCGAATAAGGTATAACGAATGTTACCTTCGGGGTCAATAATGAAATTTGATGGTGCAGCAAACACGCGCCAGTCGCCAATGGTTTTGCCATCTTCATCCATTAATATGGTGAATTCGGGTTTTACTTCATCTACAAACTGCTTAACTTCTGCTTTGGTTTCACCCATGTCAACGGCCAGGATTTTAAAGGGGACATCGCCCATTTTTTTCACCATTCTGTTCATTGATGGCATTTCATGTCGGCAAGGGGAACAGTATGTTGCCCAGAACTGAACCAGTACTACCTGGCCTTTATAGTCTTTCAGGTTATGGGTTTTCCCCTGTAAATCCTGTAGCAACAATAGCGGTGCTGCAATTTTGCCTTCAACGGGTTTTAAATTTGCTGCCTGTAGCAGACCAGACATACCCATAAACATGCCTATAAAAGCAGTTAATATCAATACTCGCTTGAACAATAACGTTATCATTGATTTATTTTTCCTCTAGATAAAATAAGCTTACTTTGATCAGTCCAGCCATTTGTGATGTCACTACGTCTTCTGATCGATTCGCGTCCTTACGCTTAAAAAAATAGCCACGCACATTAGGAATCAATTTTGCGGTAACGACACTGCCACTTTTTTGCAGCTCATGGCTCAGTGTATTAATGCCCCAGCGATTAGGTGTGCGCTCGCCTTCCAGCAATATGACAGGTAAGCGGGTTTTACCGACAGCATCTACATATTCTGGTGTCTTCCCCGGTACTGGTGTTTCTTTAAATAACCTTGGAAACATCAGTATTGCACCAGCTAATGATTTTTTTTCACTGCCATTTTCGATACTACTTTCACTGCTGTCACTTTCAATTCCATAATTGCGGGCTTCCCATTTGCTGGCACCTCGTAATATCAGCTCGGTATCCGGGCCGCTGGCAATCAAATACACCTGTTTACCGGTTTTAGTGGCTTCATCAATTATTGTGGTGAGCGCATCGCTGGAAATGGCAGCCAGGCTACTGCGTACTTTGGGTAACATAAAACCCGATAACATATCAGGCATCCAGACTTCGATGCCATCTTTAGCAAGGGACATGGCGGTTTTTTCTTCGGCAATGCTTTTACCTTCGTCACAGGGAAACCCCAGCAGCAGGATATTACCTTCAGCCGGATACACACGGATTTCAATATCAGCATCGTCGGTTTCAATAGTTTTTATTTCTTTTGCCTGCACAGCAAAAGTAAGCACTAGTAGGCTTAAATAAAGTAAAACTGTTTTTAAATTCATCTTAGTTTGATTTGTACTGGAAAGTTAAATTCAGGCAAATAATTATCGAGCATGAATGTTATGCTACGCACGAAATTGACTCGCACACCCAGTTAAGTATAAAGATTATGGTTATTAAATTA
>CAYQXD010000262.1:0-2699 GCA_964421315.1 uncultured Thiotrichaceae bacterium
CCCCATTGGTCTTAGACCCCTTTGGTCTTAGAACTATCACCACACCATCGACGAAGAACACATGCTATAATTTATAACTAATAAAGAAAGCAATGAGGAGTAAGAGAATGACTCTATCAGTTACTAAAGATACATTAATAAACGAAATTAGTTTGTTGCCAGAAGACAAGCTGGGTGAAATGTATAATCTTATTCATAAATTTCGGCTGGGTGCAGAAAAAGCAAAACAGAAAGAGAGTAATGTGTTATCTTTTTCTGGCGCATGGAAAGATATGGATGATGAAATCTTTAATGACTATTTATCAGATATATCAGAAAGGAGAAGTAAAGCATTTGGTAGCAGGGGGCGTTAATGAAGCCAGCATTGATTGATACGGATATTTTATCAATGTTTCTAAAAGGAAATACAAAAGTTAAAGAAAATTTTAAAAACTACCTGAAAGCATATAGTTACATCAACTTCAGTATAATCACTCACTATGAAATATTGAGTGGTTTAAAGCATAAAGATGCAAACAGGCAAATAAATAGCTTCCTGGAATTTGTATCAATCAATAATGTTCTTCCTCTTACTATGCAATCATCAGAAAAATCAGCCACTATATATGCAGATTTACGCAAGAAAGGCACACCAATAGATGATATTGATCTTTTAATAGCAGGGATAGCCATTGAAAATAACATGATAATTGTCACTAATAATACGAGTCATTTCGAAAGAATAGAAGGGCTTGAAATTGAAAACTGGGTTTAATGCTAAATTTATACTCTGCTCCCAGTTATTTTGCATATTGACAACTATTGCACGTGAAAAAGGCGACGACAGAAGATCCACAGTGTATAAGTGATAGTACCAATCGAGTCTGACCCCATTGGTCCATGAGGTTATCACCAAACTTTGGATACCATAATTCGCAAAACCATTGCGTGGTATTTAAATATTGAAGCCTGGTGGCGCAGTGTGATGGATGGAAGTTATCAGGACTGGACTGAGCAAAATCATCTTCTAAATAAATCAGTAAAACCAACATAAAAAAATTGACCTGAGGCATAAAATCGGTGCTCATTCAAGATGAGCATTTTGAGGTCATTTTTAACGTCAACACAGCGGAAAAAATGCTTTGTGCAAAGCTCTCTTAAAAACTACCTAAAAACTTATAGTTACATTAACTTCAGCATGATCACTCATTACCGGTTTAGAGGTGACCCCAATTAGGGACTCCAATTATGCAATTATGTGCGGCGGCGAGAATAAGCAGAGAAACCTTGCTGGTGTATTAATATTTGTGTATATTGAATACATGTTACATGCAAGAGGACTACCAGGTGGCTCAGACAACAATGACAGTTCGACTCAGTGGCTCGTTAAGTGACTTTGTGGCCGCGAATACTGGAGAGACAGGTTCTTACGAGAATGTAAGCGAGTACATTCGTGACCTCATTCGACGCGATAAGGAACGTGTGGAACAGCGAGCGTTCGACAGGCTCAAGGCAGAGCTGGCTCACGTTTTTTCTGCTCCCGAGAGTGCTTATGTGGCATTAACTGCTGCTGAGGTTATCAGTCGTAATCGAGGTGCTCTGGGGGAATGACCGAGTTTCGAGTACAGGATGCCGCCTCGCACAGGATAGATGAAATCTATCGTTATACGTTAGATCAATGGGGAGAGAAACAGGCGGAGGTATACATTACCGGCCTATTTGATGCCTTTGCTAAGGTGGGTTCGCATGAGGTGCTTTCGCATCCGATACCTGCCGAGTTTGGTGTGGATGGTTTCTTTTCCAGGTACGAAAAGCACTTTATCTATTGGCGGCATTTGAGCAACGGGGATATCGGCATTGTTACAGTCCTGCACGAACGCATGCATCAGATCGGGCGCTTCAAGGATGATTTTGGGTTTGATAGCTTTTGATTTTCTCGTTGCCACGCCCTGCGTGGGTACGGTACGCCCTCGAAGGCGTTTAATTAGCGAAGCTAAAAGCTTGAAGCTAGCAGAACCAGACTACATCGCACCATAAACGAAGAACACATGCTATAATTTATAACTGAAATGCAGAAAATAATGAGAAATAAGGCAATGACTCAATCAGTTAGCAAAGATAAGTTGATAAACGAAATCAGTTTGTTACCGGAAAAAAACTGGGGGAAGTATATGATTTCATTCATGATTTTCGGTTAGGTGCAGAAAAAACAAAACAGAAAAAAAGTAATGTCCTGTCTTTTTCTGGCGCATAGAAAGATATGGACGATGAAATCTTTAATGACTATCTATCAGATATATTAAAAAGGAGAAGTAAGGCATTTAGCAGCAGGGGCGTTAATGAAGCCAGCATTGATTGATACGGATATTTAAAGAAGCAGGAGGGAAACATCTGTTCATGTTAAAAGGAGATATAAGGCTGACAATTCCAAATCCTCACAAGCAGAAGATAGGGGTAAATCTTTTGACGCGACTGCTCAGGCAGACGGGGATAAAGAGGGAAGAATGGATAGAAAAGAGATGAATAATTAGGTATAAAGTAACCTGTCCCCTTTTTCATATGTAATTCAGATTAATTTACTCTGACCACAGTACCATGGGTAAAGCAAAAGACAAGACCTGACCCCGTGACCGTGCGTGACCGTTAAAAGGAGATATAAGGCTGACAATTCCAAATCCTCACAAGCAGAAGATAGGGGTAAATCTTTTGACGCGACTGCT
>CAYQXD010000263.1:0-2689 GCA_964421315.1 uncultured Thiotrichaceae bacterium
ATCCATGTTTGTTGCAAGCGATTTTGCACTGCTCTCATATCTGCCGGAATGCACCTTGACCAGTTTTCTGTAATATTCAAGAAATTCGCTATTCAACCCATTCGCGGTCCAGTGCACACCGGGGCGCTGGTTGTTTTGTCTATCAGCCAGCCACCAGTAAAAGGCGTATTCACTGTCGGGAAGCTTTATACTTTTACCATGTGCTTGCAGCAGCTTATGTTCCGGCTGGAATGCCAGACTCAACTGTGAAAGTTCAGTTTGCGCCATTTCAACCGCTCGGGAAAAGGTGACCTCGCCGCTGTCGAGTTGTTCGTGCATACCTTCGTGCATACGCACAAACGGGATGTCGGCCAGGGTGATTTCGGCTTCTCTCGTGTCGATGGGTTTGCTGTCGGCACCGTGCATATAGATGACATGACTGTGTTTCGTGGGATAATAAAACGGTGGATTGACCAGTACGTGCGACAGGCGATCCTGTTTTCGGCCAAACAGTGATAGTGCATATGCCACGTAAAAGCCCATGGTTTTGCGCCCTCCGGCCATCGAGACATGCAATTCGGTATCGGTATCAGCGGTCAGCTCGCGAACCTTTTCGGTGATATAGTCGGCGGCAGCGCGGTTATCCTGCAGGCTGCGGATATCCTGCATTTTGTGTCCGGCATGATCTAGCAGCACGTGTATGTTCTGCCCGCTAAACTGTATCTCTGACAGATCATATTCCTGTGTGAGTTTATTAAACCAACCGCTAACCGGGTGTAATAAAGAGAGTCGGACTCGCTCTGCGCCTTCTTCGGTAGTCAATACATGAATTTCATCGGGTATCCATGGTGCGGCTTTATGCTCTGGTTTGATGGCGAGCGCATACAGGGTTTCTGTTACCACCTGAGGTGACAGCCCGGTCACACAGAGCAGTATTTTTTTATTATTCATGCCTTTTTTCTATAATTAGTTAAGTGAACTCTATCGTCCATGATTTATCCTTCGGTTAGTATCCCGTGTTACCTGCCTGGCTTTAACCTGTAGCGTTCGAATTCACTTTACGATATGTTTGCGACTTCTGTTGGGCTGGCAAGCTTGCCAGATCATTGTCCAGCAGTTGCAATGTAAATTCGCCCAGTCCCATAGAACTCGCCTTACCTGCATGGGTATATTGACCCAGCCATAACAATTCCCACAGTTGCGGATATGCATTCAGATCGATCACCATATCACCCACCACTCCGCCCATTTTCATGCTGCTTTTCTGGCGTGCTGAGTAGCGTTCCCAGTCTTCCCAGTACAGTTTTTTTGAGATGATTTTTACTGATTCAGCTTTTTCTATATTGGATTTATAATCGAGTTGCAGGTCTTTATGATCGTGAAAATAAGCGAGCATGGAAATACGTCTGGATAATGAGCGGTATAGATGATGAAACTCTATTTTGTTATGTCGTACCAGTTTGCCCTGCCGGATAAACCTGAACGGGGTTTTAAACTGAATTTTTATCAGTTTATCTGTTGCAAAACTTGCAGGTTTAAGGGCTGCCACGTGCACTTTTGTAATGTTAGTTTGTCCCTGTGTCCAGATGGTCTGCCATTGCCTGGTTTTGAGGTTAGTCTGGCACGATACCGATTCAAGACTGAACTGACTTCTTTCTCTGTTAAGCCCGTTCTTTCCTGCACGAATCAAGGTTTGAATAATATAGGGCAGGTATTCCTGTCCCTTACCGAAAAGCAGTATATCCAGATGAAAAAACTCAGTGCTTTTGAAGCTTTGTGCGGAAGGTGTATTCTTAATGACAAAAGGGTGTGGGATAGTGCTATAACGACGCATTCGATCGCTATCGACAGGCGGCCTGGTTTCAAACAGGTAAACATAGGCACAACTACTCGACAGCATACATTGTTTGCAGTCTGAAAGACCTGTAACACAAACCGTCTGGCGTAATGACATACCAAACAAACCGCGCCAGGCTGAAGCGGAAAAAGTTCGGAAATAAATAGTGTCTATTGCTTTGAAGTTAAACTGATAAAGACAGGTATTTAGCCTGACCGGCTTTTCCACAACTTGCATTGGTGTGGATATTTGCTTACTAATATTTTGCATGCTTCCCTCGAGTTCATCATTATTATTATAATGCACCACTTAACATGATACAGTAACTCTATTTTGAACTGTTTTTTTGTTATTTCCTGTTTCGTAAGCTTGCCAGAATTTGACATGAAGGTAAGTGTCTTTACAATCCATATACTACCCTCATTGCTACTGGATCTGACACAGTCGCGTTATTCATCAAACTTTTAATATCTATGGTTTATGTCATGATGCTTCCTTATTTTTAAATTGCAAATACTTGATTTGATATGTAATTAGCAGTTTAATGGGGCAACATGCCAAATAACTGTTAATTTGCATTTTGTATATATATTTACATAAGAACGCACATACTAACCAGGTGGAGGAAAAAGTGCAGGCTATTAAAATCCCCGTGCTATCTTCATAACGAGCATCCACCCAGGCTCGACCACAGCACTCTTATTTGTAGAAAATATTTTAATCGTCAGCATCCGTTTTAGTCGTAAGGAACACAATGAAACGTCATAGTCAGAAAAAAAACATCTTAAATGCGGAAGACAAATTTAGTCAAATCCGTGAGTCATTATCTGCGCCCGCAGACTTGACAGAAGCCAAACCGGAGCAGCTTGACTT
>CAYQXD010000264.1:0-2045 GCA_964421315.1 uncultured Thiotrichaceae bacterium
CACTATGAAATATTGCAACAGAACGATCCACGTCATGCCACCATCATTTTTAATAACCTGAATTCATTCACCCTGAGCAAAGAACGTGCCGATGAATTTGGTGACTGTATTATTGAAGTAAACATACCACTAACTAAATTGTTGTACATGCCGGGTCTATTACCAAAAAGCTTAAAAGGTGAACAGGAATATCTGGTGATAGGTGGGGTGTATGAAGTGAAACTGCTCTCAAATTAAGCTGTATATAAATCTGTACCTCATGGACTTCACCATTATTAAATGCGCTGTAAAAATTGTAGCAAAAGCGACATAAGGCTACTAAACAACACTCAGCACATTTTTTATATTGTTGTTCTATTTAAAAATAATCATATTGGCGCAGCTCTTGCATAGTTACATCTATAACTAATTACTGGATCATCTATCATGACTGACACATTACTTATAGATCTGATTAAAGGCGTTAAATCTAACCACATTGTGCCTTATCTGGGTACAGGCGCATTAGCAGGCAGCACTAATCTGGAAAATGGCGAAGCCATACCCGCTGACAGTGACAGTCTGATCATGGCGATGAATAACGGCAAACCCATGGCACCACGTTTGATGTATGAATTTCCCCGTGCGGCAATGAATATCGAGCTAAAAAGGGGACGTAATGCGATAACCCGCTTTCTCGATGCCACCTATGCTGATAGCAAATGGACACGCTCGCCGTTACATGACTGGCTGGCAACCATCAAACCGCAGTACGTCATTGATATCAATCGTGACCGGCAGTTACAGGATAGTTACAGCAATATACCTCATACTCTGGTGCGCGGTATTTCACGTATTGCCGGCACTGATTATCGTTTTAAACTCCACCATTACGATGGTGAAAAATATTGTGCCGATGAAATAGATCAGAATGATGTTGATTGCAGTTTGCCGATATTGTTTAAGCCCATGGGCAGCCCTGTTCCCGATGCAACTTATATCGCGTCCGATGCCGATTTTGTTGATTATATTACTGAGTTGATGGGTGGTTTTGCGATACCTGATTTTTTGAAAACTTATCGCCAGAAAAAACAATATCTGTTTCTGGGCTTACGTTTGACTCGTGATACCGAACGTATGGTTATGTCGGATATAATCTATGCTTCGGCTGAGCCTGCTGGCTGGGCATTAATCCCTGAGCCTACGGATAAAGAAAGACGTTTCTGTAAACGCAAACACATTGAAATCCTTGAGTTAGGTATTGATGAATTTCTTCAAGCCTGTAATGAGACCTCATTTTATTCTTCAGTAGCAAAACAATTTGCATAGTCAGTGCAACATTCACAACTTGGGGCGCGGCAGACATAAATGCCCTCTGCTTCGCAAAGTTGTTTGTACAGAAACTTTTTCCACTTCATGTCCTTTGTATTTTGCACCGCCAAAGGCTGAAAATTTTCATGCATCAATTGGGATAAATCCGCCCGTTGCCATAATCCCAGATCCTGCCAGAGGTGATCGCTGCCCTGACATCCTGCCACCAATATGTCTACCATCAAACGCTCAGAATAATGCTTACCCGTGAGTGACTGCATCAATAAGCGATGCAAATCCTGCGCTTCATCCAGACGCTGAGTGTCCAGAAATTTTTGTGGGTGGCACAATGTTGATTTATCAAAATAAGGAAAATGCTGCTGCATCATGGCGTTAAATTCAAAGGCTCTTAGACCTAAAAACTTTGGCATAACGCCCTGAGCAAATGAGTATGAAGAAAGCATACGTGCCAGGTTTTTTTCCACTGAAAAGCCCTGACGAGCTGACAGCAGACGTGAATATAATGTGGAAACCGCATCCTCAACTTTTAACGCAGCGACTGTCATCAAATATCCCTCACTAAATCAACAGGGTTTAACTGTGCAATCACCCAGTACTTGAGCCTGACATGACAATCTGTGACGACGACCTGCCATGTTTTCCTTGAGTACTTTTTCCTCCAGCACTGACGGTTCGCTGAGGTTGTTCCAGCCCTCGGTGACTTCCATCATGCAGGTACCACAGTCACCTTCACG
>CAYQXD010000264.1:2055-2688 GCA_964421315.1 uncultured Thiotrichaceae bacterium
AATAATACCTGCACCAACTTTTTCTGAAACTTCAATCACCCGTGTTCCTGCACGTACCTGAACGGTTTTCCCTATATCACTAAATGTTATGTTGCCTTTTGCCATTATCTTGCCTGTATTTCTGCCATGGTTCGTGCCCATTTTTCTGGCGAAATGCCAGTCAAAGACCCTGGCGGGTTTGCCCATTCCCCCATGGGATTTAAGATAGCCTCTTCAATCGGGCAGATACTGCTACATTGAGCATCGGCAAAATAGCCGTCACATTCACTGCATAAATTGGCATCGATTTTAAAATGCGGCTGTGACCAGTAAATCGCCTGACTCGGGCAAAGTTTTTCGCAAGCCCAGCAATTGACACATTTATCCATTATTTCATAAGCCATAATTAATCTCCTCAAGCACTAATTGGTAATGCTAGTAGTTTCTCAATAAGACGTGGCAGTCTATTGTTTTGAGACTGTCGGTAGCATGGATGCCACCGTCAAGCTTACATGGACGTATTTACGGCGCGTCTCAAAACAATAGACTGCCACATCTTATTGAGAAGCCACTAACTGTAAATCGTTTGTTTTCGGTGTTAACAAACCGTTTTCAAGCATTTCGGCATAGACTTTTGCAACCGCATCTTCAATT
>CAYQXD010000265.1:0-2666 GCA_964421315.1 uncultured Thiotrichaceae bacterium
TTCGTTCGGGATGACAGTAAAAAACGCTACATTTCTGTTAACTTACTGGCATTGATACTGCCCTCGAGTATTTTCTGGCACATGCATTGCTGCCTCACCAATCAGTTCCAAATTTTTTAGCGTTGCATCATAGCCAATTCCATTGGCTACAAAATTTTCTTGACTCATACCTTCTGTATAAACCTGTACATTTTGTGCAAATTTGATCATATCTTGCAGATAAAATCTCCACTCACGTTTAGGTGAATTATTATTAGACACGTATTGCCTCCTGTTCAATAAATGAACGAAGTTCAGGTCGTAGAGCTTTTTCCGTAACAAGATCAACGGGTTGTCCAAATAGGTCTTCCAGATAAAACTGCACGCCAAAATAGTGGCTGGAAGTTGCTGCTCCGTTGAAACTAACTAAAATATCAATATCACTGTGGGCTTTCGCCTGGTCACGAGCAGTAGAGCCAAATAATGACAAATGATGCACATCAAAACGTTTAGCTAATTCTGCTTTATGCTGGCGTAATAACTGTTTCGTTTCTTTACTGTTTATAAGGTTCTTATCATTTTAGTGTTAGTGCTATAGACAGACAAGGCAAATCACCCGCAATTGGCTGCAACAACTATCCTGATACAGGGGAAAATACACCCCATCATTTAACGAGGTAATCGATTATTCTGCTTACTGCTTTACCATCCCCATACGGATTATGCGCCTTTGACATCTTTTGGTATTCCGTTTCATTGAGCAGCACCTTTTCTACATTGCTGATTATTTTTTCTTTATTTGTGCCGACCAGTTTTACTGTGCCTGCATCAACGGCTTCTGGTCGTTCGGTGACATCTCTCATTACCAGTACGGGCTTGCCTAAAGATGGCCCCTCTTCCTGTATGCCTCCTGAGTCTGTCAGGATCAGGTCACTTTTATCCATTAACCATACAAAGGGGGCATAGTCTTGTGGGTCTATTAAAAACACGTTTTCTGTTTCGCTTAGTATTTCATTGACTGGTTTTTGAACGTTTGGATTTAAATGCACGGGGTAGATTAAATCCCAATCCGAGTGCTTATCTGCCAGTGTTTTAATTGCATTACAAAGTTCTACAAAACCCTGCCCAAAATTTTCTCTTCTGTGCCCTGTAATTAGTATGAGTTTTCTTTGTCTATCGATGATTTTTTTATATAGACTTTCACCAAATTGTTTTTTCCAGTGTTCGTCTGGTAATTGGTTAACTTTATCTCGCACCATTAACAGCGCATCTATCACTGTGTTACCCGTCACTGTAATCGATTTGTCTGCAATATTTTCTTTTAACAGGTTCTGCCTTGAACCTTCTGTCGGTGCAAAATGGTAGTTGGTGATTCTGCCAACCAGGGAACGATTGCCTTCTTCCGGGAAAGGTGCAGTCATATCACCTGTTCTTAACCCTGCTTCTACATGACCAATTTTTATTTGCTCATAAAATGCTGCCAGTGAGGCGGCGAAGCAGGTTGTGGTATCTCCATGCACCAGTACAACATCCGGCTTGCAATCTTTTAGTACGTCACGCATTCCCAGTAATGCGCCAGACGTTACGTCATACAGATCCTGTCCGTGTTTCATAATATTGAGATCATAATCTGGCGTTATTTCAAATAAATCCAGCACCTGATCCAGCATTTGCCGATGTTGTGCGGTGACGCAGACCAGTGACTCTATTCCTTCTGCTTGCTGCAGACCGAGTACTACGGGTGCCATTTTAATGGCTTCTGGTCGGGTGCCAAAGACGGTTAGTACACGCAATGTCATTGAATGATTCCGCGAGTATCGATAAGAACTTTTTCATTTAATTCGAGTCTTTTTATGCTTTTGAATTCCTTATGATCGACAAGTAACAGGATAATGTCGGCACGTTGTATCAGTTCTTCGCAGGTGATTAAGTCAAATTCATCATGCTCGTTCAGATTAGGTTCTGACACAAGTATTTCACCGACATCTTCTTTGATGAGTTGTCGTACGATATCGACAGCTGGTGATTCTCTCAGGTCATCCACATCGGCTTTAAATGCTAAGCCAAGACAGCCGATAACGGGTCGCTTGAACTTGTCCGCTCGGCTTTTCACTTTTTCTATTACCCATTGTGGTTTTGAGTCGTTGACCAGGCGTGCAGTTTTTATTAGTTTTGCGTATTTTGGTGACCTGGCGACAATAAACCAGGGATCAACGGCAATACAATGCCCGCCTACACCAGGGCCTGGAGTCAGGATGTTTACACGAGGGTGTCGGTTAGCCAGTGAAATCAGCTCCCAGACGTTGATGCCTTCCTGATCGCAGATAAGTGATAATTCATTAGCAAAGGCAATGCTGACATCTCTTGATGAGTTTTCTGTGAGTTTTGCCATTTCCGCTGTTCTTGAATCGGTTGATAACACTTCACCGCGAACGAAGCTCTCATAAAACTCGACCGCTTTTTGGGTTGCTAATGGATTTACACCACCAACAATGCGGTCATTTTCGACTAATTCGATAAGAA
Source organism: uncultured Thiotrichaceae bacterium (assembly GCA_964421315.1). GTDB lineage: Bacteria > Pseudomonadota > Gammaproteobacteria > SZUA-229 > SZUA-229. The sequence continues at coordinate 2,503 of CAYQXD010000265.1, forward strand.
TTCTGCCGGGAAGGACTCGTTCGGGGCAATGTGCAATATGAACTTCTTTATCTATATCGTGACCATCTTCATTTAATATTTTAGCAACTACTTCGTCGGTGGTGCCGACTGGGCTGGTAGATTCCAGTATCACCAGATTGCCTGGTTTGACATAAGGGGAAATC
>CAYQXD010000266.1:0-2662 GCA_964421315.1 uncultured Thiotrichaceae bacterium
ATGATTACCATCGCACTCTCAAAAGGCAGGATCTATAAAGAAACCCTTCCTCTATTAGCAGCAGCCAATATCGTGCCCACCGATGATCCTGATAAAAGTCGTAAACTGATTCTTGATACTAATCATGATGATGTGAAACTGCTTATCATCCGTGCCACCGATGTACCGACTTATGTACAGTTTGGCGCAGCTGACCTGGGTGTTGCCGGTAAAGATGTGCTGTTGGAGCATGGTGGGGAAGGTTTGTATGAACCGCTGGACTTGAAAATTGCCAAATGTAAACTGATGACAGCCGGTCTGATTGACCCCCAGCCACGGATCAGTGGTCGCTTACGAGTCGCCACCAAGTTCACCAATGTCGCCAAGCGTTATTTTGAATCACGTGGTGAGCAGATTGAGCTTATTAAATTATATGGTTCGATGGAGTTAGGTCCTATTGTAGGTTTGTCGGATTTGATTGTTGATGTTGTTGATACTGGCAACACACTTAAAGCTAATGGTCTGAAACCAGTGGATCATATAGCTGATATCAGTTCACGTTTGATTGTGAATAAGGCATCAATGAAGATGAAACACAATAAAATCAGCAGCATCATTAATCAAATTAGCGCTGCTGTCGCTTAAGCGGCACAACGCCTTTCTTCATCTTAATCTTATGTTAGATATCACTTCTTTAAATTATTCCGATACCGACTTTTATCAGCAGCTTGATACTCTACTTGCATGGGAAGGCAGTATTGATGGCGATGTGACAAAAATTGTGGCTGACATATTGTCGGATGTAAAACAGCGAGGTAATGCGGCTGTTTTAGAATACACCAATAAATTTGATCGCATGAAGCTAAGTGATGCGAATGAACTCGAAATAAGTCAGTCGCGGCTACAGCATGCGCTGGAATCCATTAACGCAGAGCAACGACAAGCGTTGGAAGCCGCTGCACAAAGAATACGTCAATACGCACAACATCAAAAGCTGGAATCCTGGGCCTATACCGAAGAGGATGGTACTGTTTTAGGGCAGAATGTAACCGCTATGGACATAGTGGGTTTATACGTTCCCGGTGGTAAAGCGGCTTACCCATCTTCAGTACTAATGAACGCGATACCGGCAAAAGTCGCCGGTGTACCTGAGCTGATCATGGTGGTGCCGACACCAGATGGTGAGGCCAACCAGTTGGTACTGGCTGCAGCAGCCGTTGCAGGCGTAGATCGTGTCTTCACCATTGGTGGCGCACAGGCAATAGCGGCGTTAGCATACGGTACCCAAACCATTCCTAAAGTCGATAAAATTACCGGGCCGGGTAATACCTTCGTAGCAACCGCAAAACGTCTGGTATTTGGCATCGTTGGCATCGACATGATAGCCGGGCCTTCAGAAATTCTGGTGGTGTGTGACGGTAAAACCAACCCTGACTGGATAGCCATGGATTTGTTTTCTCAGGCAGAACATGACGAACAAGCACAGTCCATTTTAGTTTGTCCGGATGATGCCTATATTGAACAGGTAAAACAAAGTATCGAACGTCTGTTAGAAGAGATGCCACGCAAAGACATCATCAAAACCTCATTAGAAAATCGTGCAGTACTTATTTCAGTGGATGATATAGAGCAGGCGATTGAAGTCGCGAATCACATTGCGCCAGAACATTTAGAGCTTTCCATTGATGATGCAGAGCAATGGGCGCAGAAAATTCGCCATGCCGGTGCGATTTTTATGGGGCGTTATACCGCAGAAGCCTTAGGTGATTATTGCGCCGGCCCCAATCATGTTTTGCCCACCTCCGGTACTGCGCGTTTTTCATCACCTTTAGGTGTGTATGATTTTCAAAAACGTAGTAGCTTGATTGGCTGTTCTGCTGGTGGAGCTTCTGAGTTAGGTAAAATCGCATCAGTTCTCGCGCATGGTGAAGGTTTAACCGCACATGCGCGTTCTGCGGAATATCGGATAAACAAAAAATAAACTATCCGCAAATAACGCCAGGAACGCAAATTAAAACCTTTTTTTAGTTTTATAAACTTTTGTGTCTTTTGCGTTATTTGTGGGGTAGTGGTGCATAGCCTGCCCCGGACGTGATCCGGGGGAAGCACCGTTCACGAACCAAAGGGCGGACTAATAGTTTTTTAATATTTCACTTCAATCCTTCATGCCATTACTAATGTTTCACTTCAATCCTTCGTGCCATTACTAATGTTTCACTTCAATCCTTCGTGCCATTACTAATGTTTCACTTCAATCCTTCGTGAAACAGCCACTTCCTGTTTTGGTATGGTAATGGTTATCACACCATGCTCTGATTTAGCCTCAATTTTATCGGCATCAGCAGTGTCTGGAAGAGTGAATCGACGGTAAAATTGACCGCTTAGTCGTTCCACACGACGATAGTTTTCTTTCTCTTCGACGGTTTCTGACTGACGTTCGCCTTTTATGGTTAGCACCCCTTTTTCCATCGATATTTCAATATCTTTGGGGTCTACGCCGGGTATATCCGCCAGTAAAGTAAAGGCTTTGTCATCTTCACGTATATCAACGGAAGGTGCCCAGTTAGCGGTTGCCACAGAAGCATCGTCGTCACTTAGACGGTTGTATTCAGGGCTGTACAGCTCACGTTGTAAATTATTTAATAAATTCCACGGATTGTTGTAACGTATTAAGCTCATAATA
>CAYQXD010000267.1:0-2612 GCA_964421315.1 uncultured Thiotrichaceae bacterium
TTCGCCGATCAATAGAAATGACCTCTATTACATCCGGGTCATCCGTTTTTTCCAGTGTCTTACCGAGGTGTCCAGCTTGAGCGCCCGAGGATTTATCTGATTTCTTCCGAGTCGTTTTTAGACGATTGGGATCACTGGACGGTGGCTTGCTGCTGTTTTTACTATTGAGCGTTGAGCGGTTTAACAGCACGGTGACCAATAACAATAAAACCTCTAATGCGGCTCGTAGAGAAGGTGACAGGTCTTTCTCCTGTTCGATAAGTCTTTGCGCATTGTCGAGAGACTTTTCAATCTCAAGCGGATTTATTTTCAATGAATACACCTGTCTGTTTCAGTACAGGTGTATTATTGCATGGGTTTTTAGAAGCGACTTTTTAGCCTTGTGTTGCTCTGTATGCTGTTAAATAATTTCATTGTGGGTCTATTGCCAGTCTGATAACACTGCTACAGTCAATTTTTTGCACCCTACCTGCCCTTTAAAAGGCAACTGGCAATACCAGTATATTTTTCAGCAACCACTCCAAAAACGTGTCAAGCTATTTTTTAATTAATTTACGCTGAGTAGTTACGATAAGTTTTTATATCATCTGCCACTGTATCGGCAGCATCAAAAATTGCAGCTTAGTGGCATTACCGTCAGCCGCAGCACCTTAACCAACTATGTGCGTCGCGCTGCATTGTTACTTAAACCCATCCATGAAGCCATATTGCGTAGTATATTACAAAGCAAAGTACTGGCGATGGATGAAACACCGGTAAAAGCCGGGCGCAAGAAGAAAGGGAAAATGCAACAGGCATGGTACTGGCCATTATTGGGCGACCAGGATGAAATCGCTTTCCACTTTAGCGCAACACGCGCCCGAAAAGTGGTGGATGAACTGTTGCAGGATTTTCAAGGCACCCTGATCACTGACGGCTACCCTGTTTATAAAGCCTATGCAAAAGATAATGAAAAAATCATCCACGCTCAGTGCTGGATGCATGCACGACGTTATTTTATCAATGCTGAAAAAGAAGAGCCCGAGTTGGTGGCACAGGCGCTGGATTTTATCCGTACCCTTTATCAACACGATGGCATAATTAAAGATAAAAACCTGATAGACAAAGCCTGCCAGGATTATCGAAGCAAACACTGCAAACCGGTAGCGGATCAGTTTTTTGAATGGTGCCAGCAACAGGCAGACCGAGTCGACATACTACCGAAATCACTTTTTGCCAAAGCCATACAGTATGCACGTAACCACGAAACAGAACTCAAGGTATTTTTAAGTGATGTCAATGTACCGATGGATACTGGTGCCGTTGAACGTGGCCTTCGTGTTATCCCCATGGGGAAAAAGAACTGGTTATTTAACTGGACAGAAGTGGGTGCGGAACATACTGGCATTATTCAAAGCCTGATTGTATCGTGCAAAATGCAGGGTATAAACCCGAATATTTATCTTACTGATGTTTTACAACGCGTCAGTATGCACCCTGCATCAAAAGTCGACGAGCTTACGCCAAAAAACTGGAAGGACAAATATGGAAATAATTTTTTGAAATCAGATTTGAATCGGGTGGGGTAATAGCGTTCTAGAATGAACGCTTACAGAAGAACGCAATAGGGTATGTGAGATCAATGCACCAGTTCACCACTAAAGCGACCTTGAGCGTATTTTTCCAGTCAATGCAAATATGAGAGAAAACGGACCTTTGTTTATTTTCGTTGACAGAGAATTTTCGGCCAGATGAGGACCTTCAAAGCCAGGCTCAACTGCGACAAAAAGTGGAAGTCGCTTTTGTCAGGACCTTTTAGACGACAGGTTACAGCGTCTTGATCTGTGAGTTCATCACTTAATGACGAAGTCACCACTTTCCAATCCCGAGCTAATTTCAATTTAAGTCATGACACCAAAGCGAAATGCCTTAGGACTCCGATTTCCTTTATGTGGACTGTTTGATCCTTTTTGATGCGAAAGCTTGACGTTTTTGGCGATTAGTCCCTGTTTACCCGTGTGACATTCAAACTCAACAGTTGCGCCTACTTTCAAAAACTGACAGTTAACAAGCTCGGTCTTGCGTACCATTATGTCTGGACCACCTCCGTTATCGAGAAACCCAGAGTCCTTATCATGGAACCATTTCTTAACTACTGTTTGCAAAACTTCACCTCTAATTTGACATTCATCACTATACCTTTGTTTAAGTCAGCGACGACCCTTGCCGCCTTTTTTGCTCTCTTCTTCATATTTAACCTTAATTGTGTTGCCTTCAAATGTCCTACCATCTAAGCCAGTAATAGCAGCACGAGCTTCATGGCCTTCCATTTCGATAAAGCCAAATCCTTTACAACTTCCTGTAAACAGATCTTTCACGAGCTTGAGAGTATGTACTTTGCCAAATTCTGAAAACAGAGCTTGTAGTGACTCGTCGGTAGTAGCTGACGGCAAATTGCCAACAAATAGTTTTTTCACTTTTAAAAACTCCTCTTTATGGGTATAAAAAACTCCACGGGTAGTTCGCGGGGTTTGTTGGACGAAGCCGCTATCGCGGAGAAAGCCACTCCATTATTTGCAGTGTAACCACACTAGCCCTCACATCGTTTAGAAAGTAAGTTGTAGCCTCATTCA
>CAYQXD010000268.1:0-2565 GCA_964421315.1 uncultured Thiotrichaceae bacterium
ATCGTTGCAATTAACGATCAGACACACAAACCGTTATGTGGCTTGTACGTTTTAAAATTCTGTTTGCTCGACCTTTTGCACGTGGCTGAATGCGCTTCATTGTCGGCCCTTCATCAACAAAAACTTTTGCCACATGAAGCTCATCAATGTCAGCACCTTCGTTATGCTCTGCATTAGCAATGGCAGACTCCAGTACTTTTTTCATCAAGTCTGACGATTTAGTCACACCAAAAGTTAATGCATCTAATGCTTTATCAACTGGTAAACCACGAATTTGATCAGCAATCAAACGACATTTCTGAGGAGAAATACGTGCGTATCTATGTTTTGCAATTACTTCCACAATGACACCCTTGTTTTATTAACTAACATTATTTAGCTTTCTTATTTGCAGTATGGCCTCTAAAAGTACGAGTTAAAGCAAATTCACCCAACTTATGACCAACCATGTTTTCGTTAACCAATACCGGTACATGTTGCCTGCCGTTATGCACTGCAATTGTTAAACCGACCATTTCAGGAAAAACTGTTGAACGACGTGACCAGGTTTTAATTGGTTTGCGATCTTTAGTCTCAACCGCTTTGTTCACTTTAGCGATCAAATGATGATCAATAAATGGACCTTTTTTTAATGAACGTGGCACTTAATTTTCCTCGGCTATTGATTCTGCACTATTTGCAACGAATGCTAATTATTTACTTCGTTTATTTATACTGGTTTATTATTTATTTCGGCGACGCAAGATCATATTATCTGTACGTTTATTACTACGTGTTCTGTAACCTTTGGTCGGCATACCCCACGGTGATACTGGATGTCGACCACCGGAAGTACGGCCTTCACCGCCACCATGCGGGTGATCTACTGGATTCATCACCACGCCACGTACCGTTGGACGAACTCCACGCCAGCGAGTCGCACCCGCTTTGCCCAACGAACGTAAAGAATGCTCTGAGTTGCCAACCTCACCAATTGTTGCACGGCAATCTGTATGAATCTTGCGCATTTCACCAGAACGTAAGCGTAATGTTGCATACATACCCTCACGTGCCAGTAGTTGTGCTGTAGTACCAGCACTACGTGCTATCTGCGCACCTTTACCCGGCTTCATTTCAATACAGTGAATTTGCGAACCAACTGGAATATTCGCAATAGGTAAGGCATTACCGGCACGTATTGGTGCATCTGCACCAGACTGCAGCATATCACCCGCTTTAACATCTTTTGGTGCAATAATGTAAGTTTTTACACCGTCCTTATATACCAGTAATGCAATATTTGCTGTACGGTTTGGGTCATACTCAATTCGTTCTACGCGTGCAGGCACACCATCTTTATTACGCTTAAAATCAATGATACGGTAGCGCTGTTTATGACCACCACCAATGTGGCGAACACTAATACGACCTGCATTATTACGCCCCCCTGACTTAGACTTACTTTCAGTCAGGGAACGTATCGGCGCACCTTTATGTAATTCTTTATTTACAACCTTGACGACAAATCGACGCCCGGGTGATGTTGGTTTGGTTTTTACAATTGCCATGAGAACTCGCTTATTTTTCGCGCTTATTTTTCGACTTGCTGCTGTTACGATACTCGCGATTCTATTCCAGTGTTATTAGTTCGCACCAGAAAAATCAATATCATTATCAGCCATTAAAGTAACGTAAGCCTTGCGTATGTCTGAACGCTTACCCATACGACCGCCAAAACGTTTGGTTTTACCTTTAACATTTAATATGCGTACTTTTTCAACTTTTACCTTAAACATATTTTCAACAGCTTGTTTGACTTCCGCCTTTGTTGCTGTAGTCAGCACTTTAAAAACGTGTTGATTTTGTTCATCTGCTAGCAAGGTACCTTTTTCTGATACGTGTGGCGATACTAAAATCTGATGCATACGTTCCTGATTCATTCGCTTCTGATTCATCATGTGCTCTCCCCATCCTGGTTATCAGTAGACTGGCCAAGACTGTCTTCAATGGCACGAACTGCACCAACAGTAATCACTACATGTTCAGAACGAATTAAATTCACTGGATTCATGCCAGCTACATCACACACTTCTACATGCGGTAAATTACGTGCAGATAAATACAGTTTCTCATCACCAGTTTCGGTAACAATTAAAGGTCCGCTTCTGCCTGAACCCGCCACACCTAAATCTGCCAGTTTAGCAACCATCTGCTTTGTCTTAGGTGCATCAACTGTAATATCTTCAACAACGATCAAACGTTGCTGACGATTTAACTCAGATAAGATAGAACGCACACCTGTTCTATACATTTTTTTATTCAATTTTTGCGTGTAATCACGTGGCTGTGCCGCAAAGGTTGCACCACCACTGCGCCATAATGGACTACGACTTGTACCCGCACGCGCACGACCCGTGCCTTTTTGATTCCATGGTTTAGCACCACCGCCTCTTACTGCGGAACGATTTTTTTGCGCGACTGTACCCGCACGTCCGCCTGCCATGTAAGCAGTCACCAGTTGATGAATCAGGCTTTCTTTGTATTCAAGACCAAACACTGCATCAGACACAGCGATTGTTTCTTTAC
>CAYQXD010000269.1:0-2450 GCA_964421315.1 uncultured Thiotrichaceae bacterium
AATCTTCGCATCGCTATTTTGTCGTTCACCTGCCTGCACTGCATTAAATGTGGCACCAACAATACGCAGCGTGGCTAAGCTTGTAACCAAGCCAGCAACCATGCCCGAAACCACGCCAACCCTACCAACCAATGCAGCCCATTTAATCAATCTCTCTACTACCAATATTTCTCACATTAAGTTTTGTGCTTGTAACGCCGCCATGGAATCATTACAGGACATTTATTGTCTCAATAATTTGATTGAGCATTTTTGTTGCGCTTATGTTTTACGCACTGTTATCACAGCCTGCCTTGTACAACCTATTTCACCGTGGGTATTTCTTGAGTATCCACAATAGCTTACCCTGAATGCGAGACGTGGAACGAATTTACACGCTAATACGTCAGTAATATTACTTATTAGCAACACTATGATGGAATGGAATTGGCGACATTATGGAATAGGCGACATTATGAAAAATCAAAGACGCAGCTATTCACGCAATGATGGCACTCGAATGTTGTCCGCACAAATACCGGTAGACGTGAATAAACCTGTTACAACCAAAAGTTTACTCACCATTAACTGGCTCTTTATATGTTCATTGCTATTCGCGGTTATTTTGAATGGGGCCGCTGTGGCTGCCAATAGTGATCAAGCTGAATTTCCGGGGCGAGCCACATACCCTGAAGTAAAAACCATTGCTTTAGAGGCTTTATTCAAGAATTTAGACAACGTTGTGGTCGTCGATGTGAGATCAGCTTTTGAATTTAATACCTTACATATCAATAATGCTACTCAAATTTCTATTTCAAGCGATGATTATATTGATAACATTTACAAACTACGTTCCAGCACTGATAAAGACAGTGTCTTATATTGCAATGGCAAAACCTGCATGAAATCATACAAAGCCGCAGTAAAGTGTGCTAAAGCAAGTATTAAAGGCACTCTGGCCTATGATGCAGGCATTATGGATTGGGCTAAGACCTATCCCAAACACACCACCTTGCTTGATAAAATTCTCAATGATTCGAAATTGTTAATCAGTAAAGAAAACTTTAAAAAGCATTTATTAGACCCTGACACGTTCGCCGACAAAGTTGCCGATGGAAAAGCCATCGTATTGGATGTTCGCGACCGTTTTCAGCGTGATGGTCTGTCATTATTTCCCGGCCGTGAACGACGCGCTTATCTGGATCAAACCAAAAAGCTCGACCCTTACATCAAACGCGCCAAGCAACAAGGCCGTGCACTGATGGTTTATGATGCGGCAGGAAAACAAGTTCGCTGGTTACAGTATTACCTTGAATACAAACGCGTACCGACTTACTTTTTTATGGAGGGCGGCGCCCGAGCATTTTTTGGTGAAATGACGGATAGTTTTTTTAAGCCACAATCAAAATAATCGCTGACTTTGACTGGTTTTGGGCGACATAAAGGGGTATTTCGTCATGATGCGTTACGGAAGGGCATCTTTACCCCATGATAAGTTGTTAGAAAGAACACAAGGCGCTACTCTTTAGTCAGTAAACCGAACTCACCAATGAGTACAATAATGAGTTATTAACATTCTGTGTGAACCGTTTTTAGCAAGGACATTCATAAACAGCATGCGTAGTTTTATTCGGCACCCATCAAATATTCCCATCGATTTCCAGCTCGAAGAGCAGGTGACGGAGGGAACCGATTACCTCAAAAATGACAGCCAGCGTGGGCTTGCTTTCAACGCTAAAATTCCTCTCAAAGCTGGCACCACCATTCGCATTAAAATCCCCCTTATTCAGCCTGTTTTTCAGGCCATTGGGCAGGTAACCTGGTGCCGACCGCAGGAGCATGATTTTGAAATTGGCATTCAATTTCTGAATGAGAGTGACACTTTTCGTGCGCGCATGATTGAGCAAATTTGTCACATCGAACAATACAAACAGGAAGCCTTCGAAAAAACCGGGCGTCACTTAACCGGAGAGCAAGCGGCTATTGAGTGGATAGAAAAATTCGCCACAGGGTTCCCTGGCACAGAAGATCATTAATTCGCCTAATGCAAAGCACCGATACGATAAAGCAGGTCGTCAGTATATGAAAACTACAAAAAGAAAACCAACATGAGTGAACAGATACAAGACATTTTGGATGATGTTGAACAACTCGTATCGCTGCCTGCTGCCTGCGACTCAATGAACTGGTCGACGACCCAACCAGTTCTGTGGATGATATCAGCAAGGTCATTAACCAGGATGTTGCGCTAACCGCTCGTTTGCTGCGTGTTGCCAACAGCCCTTTGTACGGGTTTTCAACACAAATCGATACCGTAACACGCGCGGTAACCGTACTCGGCACCCAGCAAGTACGGGATCTGTCATTGGCCACAGCGGCCGTCAAAACCTTTGACGGTATTCCCAACGACCTAGTATCGATGGACAGTTTTTGGGAACACAGTATCCTCACTGCGCTTTGCGCGCGCACCC
>CAYQXD010000270.1:0-2439 GCA_964421315.1 uncultured Thiotrichaceae bacterium
CCTTATGCACAAAGAGACCGCATTTACTGGAAAGACAAAAACAGCGGCACCATTTTAAATAAAACAGAGCGTAACAGTGTGTTTGAAGTGCGTGGCGATACTGGTGGTGGTCATGGTCATGGCGGCGGCAGTTCAGACATGTACGGCGTTATTGTTGACCCTGAAACAGGTGCAGAATTGGCAGAAGTTAGCGCCCGTATGTCACATGGCAGTATGCGTTTTGGCGAGCCAACCGACTATGCGGGTTATCTTGCCCTGCGTAATGCCTACAACAAGGTATTCAAAGCAAAAGGTTTAAAAAGTCCTGAGGCAGTGATGGTGTTGCTGGAATCTAACCAGTATATCTTAAGTCACAATACCCGCCCTGCTTTTGAATCCTTGCAATGTGCCCAGTGCCATAAAAAGAAACAAAACGGCTCATATAGCGCAATGGTTGCTGATGACAGTGTGTTTGGCACCAGCAACACAAAAGACATCTTTACCATAGTGGATATGCGTTTAGTCAGCGAAGGCATTTTTGAATTTGACAGAGACTACATGAAAGTCAAAGCTGATGCCGAGGGTCGTGGCGGTGTTGTGACGCTTAATGTTGCCGATATTTTACAGAGCAGCAGGCGCAACCCTTCATTAAGTGTACTTAATAAGGATCTTGTAAAAACCATGTCTGGCAAGGTTTATCAGCGTGACCATGCAGATGCCATGAAACTCGCAGGCATTACTGATGCAGAGCACATACAGACCCTGCATCAGCACAGCGGCAATAAACTATTTGTTTTTTCACCTATCTATGGCGACCCGGCAGTACGTAAAGTATCAATCATGCCAATGGTCAACAGCCAGACGACACTGACCTTCCCGACTTATATGTTTAAAGTTGCTCTTGCTGACAATGATGTGGTGAATGCCGCTGCTAATGCAGGTTTTGGCGGTTTGAATGCACCGGTATTTTCACTGATAGCAACGGATAGCAATGGTGAAGTCGTCAACAGCTTTGGCAATGCCAATGTACTGGTCAAGCTGCCTTATACAGGAAGTGAAACCAGCGTTGATAAAATCAAACTGATTACCTCCAGCAATGGCGCACAATGGACGCAGATTGATGCAGCAAATATTATATTACTCAAGGCGCAATCATCAGTCGATGACGGCTATCTGGTATTTAATACAGCCAGGTTTAGTTACTTCACCATAACCTCAGCGGATGAAACCAGCACTTCTGCGGGCGATGAGTCAGCATCGACTGACAACAAAAGTGGAGGTGTTGCATCACCCTTGTTACTGCTTCTGTTTGTTGTTGCATACGCGCTGAGATTCAGAAATAAACGCTAAGTCGTCACGGCTTGCTTAGGTTGTTTAGTCTGTAGTCTTACTCGTTCCCACGCTCTGCGTGGGAATGTGTACAGTTTTGTAGGGTGGGCAGGTTTTTTTTGCCCACGCGTTAAGGTCTAAAGCGTGGGCAAAAAAACCTGCCCACCCTACAACTCCTTATGTGCATGGAAACAAGAAAAAAACAGATGAAACAAAAAAACAATAAATTATCCCTTAACACAACGATGACCAAAATAATGCCCTGGTTAGCTGGCGCAGGTTTTGCTGTCGGGCATGTTGCACTAAGCACTAATTGCACATTAACAACACAGGGGCGATGCATTAGTTGTGGCGGTTGTGTTATTGCACTGGCTTCTATTGTTGCATGGGCAAAATTAAAAAAACGTAATGATGATTTTTTTATTGTTAAAGAATGAGAAATATAAAATTAATTATTCCTTGCTTAATGATTATTAGCTACTCCCCGGTTTCCTTCAGTGATATTTCAGATGGTTATATTTCAGGAAAGCTGGATACCTTGCTGGAAACCGATCAAACCGCTTATTACGGTAGAAGTTTTATTGAAGAGCAGGCTGAAATTAACTGGCGCAATAATAAAAACAATATGAGCGCGGGTTTTCAGGCGGATATTAGATATGAAGAAATTGACAGCCTGGGACATACTAACAATCAGATTAACAAGCAGATCGAACTACAGATAAATCAGTTGTTCTTCGCCCATAAAACAGCCGATATTAACTATACCGTGGGGCGATTCAATCGTTCGGATCTTCTGCTGGGTTTTTATGCGCTGGACGGTATCGAGATAAAAACTAGCTGGAAAAATTGGCTCGCAGGTTTTCATGCGGGCAAACTGCGGCAAATGGAAGATTATAATATTATTGATGCTGGCAAAATTTATGGCATTGATTTAAATCACCATGTGAATCATCTAAAGCCCGGGATAATACCAGGCTGGATAATACAAAAAATAAACAGCCGTATCGGTTGGCAACAACTTTATCAACAGCAGCCACATCAACAGATAAGGCAAAACTATATCCATCTGGGAGTCGCCGGTAGTGGTGATCTTCGCCATAATAAATTAAGTCATAATAAGTTAAATCAGGT
>CAYQXD010000271.1:0-2421 GCA_964421315.1 uncultured Thiotrichaceae bacterium
TTTGCAATCCTTATTCTGCTGGGGTTTATGGGGAAAAAGTGCGGAAGTCAGGAATGTTTGCACTTCTTCAACAAGTTTTTCATCCAGTACAATATTAGTACGCACAATTACACCCTCACTTGTGTATAGATATGTGTATTATATTGTAAATATAGCTTATAACCAGCTCTGCTCTGCACGTTGACTGGAACTAGCCAATAGACGGGGTATTCTTGAGTGCGAGAGGTATATTCAAGAAATTCGTAGTCGAAGCTGATTAATAAAAAAACGCAGCGGCATTTCTAATTGACCATAAGCCGTTATTGGCAATGTTTTATTTCGCAATAATTGCTTAAAATCTATAGATGGCTGCGTATTACTCAACTTGCCTTGCATCATAAAGCCAAAACTGCCGACACGGTTGGCTTCACTCGAAAACGGCAACGGATCCGTGCCCGGCAATATGTGCATATTGATAGTCTTTGCCTGTCGAAAGTGTAAAGGGTTGCGCCAAAATACCGGCCTGCCACTATTGTCGCCCAAACAAAGATCACTCTGCGCTTGTATTTTCAGTAAAGCAGACAATATCTTACCCCTTTTACCCAACCATTTTCCAACAGCCCATGGCATAACCGGAATCGCATCCTGTTCACGCACAGCACTGAGAGCGGCTATTACAGGCAAGCCGTCTTCAAACGTACTATCAGTAACAAGAGCCAGCAATTCCAGGCCTTCAGCGGTAATAATTTGTCTGCCCGCCATGATATAGATAATATTTTTATTATCGGCATTACCCGTTAGCAACCTTGCCTGTAGCACGGTTTTGTCAGAGGTTTTTTCTATCTGCCAGTGAGCCAACCCGCCTAACATTGATGATTGCTGAAACCAGTTATCGCGACTGGTTTCAGCAAGTAATAATACCCCTATAAAACCATCATCTAAACCCAGATTTTTTGCTGCACGGTTAAAATTACGCAAAGCGGCATCTAGTAGCACGTTAATATCAAAACAAGGATAAACATGCACATGCGCATCAACAAGCAATACTCCAGCATCAGTGTCGATCATCGTTTGCTAACTCATCTCTGTAATATACGCCACCCATAGCACCTGGAGAGAATGCCTGACACTTTAAACAACTGAAACATTCCCTTTTTAAACACTTCACACAATCACTACCCCATTGAACCTTGTTAATGGAAAAAATTGACTTAAGAACGGCGCATACGTGTTATGGCAATACGTATGCAATCATAAATATATGGCGCAGTGTTTTCTCGATGTACTGACAACAAGAACACATACCAAAGGATTAGACTTGCTACCAACATTTCTCCGCCTTCTTCAATAACGCCTGTCACGAGTTTCATTTTCCACCCCATATCCACTAGATATTGTCCAGTGTCGACACCGATGCCGAAAAACACCAGAACGAAAATTAGAAGCATCATGTCATGGGACATTTTCCTAAAGGTTCGTGCCCCTTTCACATAAGCCCATGTTAAAGCAGATAACAGGGCAATTCCTGCAGTAACCGATACAATCAGCTCACCAATGGATACGTGCATGGAATCAAAAGTCCCTGCAATGTAAGCCCCAACTATATTATGGATTTCCATAGCATCGGTAAGAAGGAAGTATACAAAGACTAATACCCAGGCAAAATAACTAAACGACTTCCTTTGTTTAGAAACATATATCAGCAGAATAGTTATCCATAGCCATTTAAGATATTGGTACACTTCAGGATAGCCACTTTCATTATTCAAATGATATAACTCATTAAGATATGGCGTTGTAATCAAGATAGTATGAAGACCAAGAAGAATAATGCCTGCACAAAGAAGCAACATACTAACCTATGAGCGCAAATGACGGTTGGATTTCTGTAACATGCTATTATTAAAACAAAAAACTCAAGGCATAATACTTGCGAAGGTGAATAAATATCGACTATAATCGACTATTTATTCTAAAATACGACAAAATAATCATGCTAACGTCCACTCTTTTACATAGTATATGTTTTGTGGAATATACAAAACATATACTATGCAAAAGATATTTTGGTTTTAAAATCAGACAGATATCCTGCTGTTACATGGCATTTGAAAGTTGTAGCAAATTTTATACCAACCGTCATTTGCGGTCATAGATACTAACGGTACAAAACTCAACAACCACCAGCTAAAGCTGGTGGGTTAGTATTATGGACTAAAGTCCGGATACGGGTCATATAGACCCGTTTATTCATCCGCCCTAAAATTATCGTCACCTTTTGGCTCAAAATGATGCTCCAAATATGTTTTTATCATTTCTTCGGTCAAATTACCCGATGTAACACAAAAGTATCCTCGCGCCCAAAAATGCCGACCCCAGAACCGCTTCTTAACCCATCTTTCGATTTAACTGACAAAAATATTATATAAAACAACAAATTAC
>CAYQXD010000272.1:0-2379 GCA_964421315.1 uncultured Thiotrichaceae bacterium
CCAGAGTAATAGATTCTTAGAGGATTTATTCCTAAGCGCCCATATATATTTTTAATAAGAATTAGGGGTCAAGTCACTTTCTTCACAATACTTTTTTCGGTTAGACGCCTGATACAGGGGCTAGCAGTAGCGATTGGGTAGTGCCAAACTGTTCAAATTTTTCTCGATCATTGCCCCTGAGTTTTATTGTCATCGTTATTGTCTCCGGATATTACAGAATAATCAGCGTTATTTGTCAGAGTACTAAAAACGTTCGTATTTAACGCAAGCATTGTGCGTATTTAATGTACACGTATTGTGTATAGATAAACTTTGATGTACTATTTCAATATGTACAAGAGGAGGGCTTAACCATGCCTCAAATTCCAATAGAAACTAATGACCGTATGTCACTACGTATAGCTTCAGATGAAAAATTGCTGTTGATGCGTGCAGCCGCTTTACAACATACCAACTTGACTGAGTTTGTGATCCGTAACGTTGTATCGGTAGCACGCAAGATTATTGACGAGAATGAAAGGCTGGAATTAACCGGGAGAGACAGTTTGCATGTAATGGATCTTTTAGATAAACCACCGGCACCCAATGATAAGTTGATGACCGCAGCATTTACCTTACCTAAATAATCATGACGTTGCCTATCTGGCACGAAGAGCCTATCGACAAGCATCATGATCGTGCTACTTTCAACTGTGGTGACGATGCGTTAAATCAGTTTTTACATCGCCATGCAAGGAAGAGCCATGAGAAAGGTGGGGCGAAAACCTATCTTGCTATTACTGATAGCGACTACAAAAAGGTATTGGGCTACTGCAGCCTTAGTCCTGCTTCCATTGCTTACGAACGTACGCCGGAGGTGATTAAGCGTGGCCTGGCTCGACATGAAGTGCCGGTATTTCGGCTGAGTCGCCTGGCAGTAGATGTTTCTGTACAAGGCCAGGGGTTAGGAGGGCAGCTGTTGCTTGCAGCAGGGCGGCGTTGTCTTCTGGTTGCAAGCCAGGCTGGTGGGGTCGCACTGTTAATTGATGCCAAAAATGAGCAGGTCGCCAGGTGGTACGAAAGTTTTGGTGCTGTCTCGTTATTAGATGCGCCTTTGTCTCTGCTGTTGCCTTTCAAAACCATTCATGCAGCACTGACTGTTGCCGGTAAACTGTAAGAAGATTGGTTAAAGTATTTAAGGGGTCAAGTCACTTGCTTCACAATACTTTTTTTCGGTCAGACGCAGCTACCCTAACACAGGGGGCTTTAGATTAATGGCTACAGGATACAACTGGGGTGTTATGAAGGTAGAAACGATGTAAGGCGGTATTTAATTGAAGCGATAGTATTAGGCGAATAATAAAATAGCCAGCGCTTGGCAAAACTGGTTTCTCAATGCCTCAGATAAACAGCAATAATATATAGTGGGCATTTGTTGTTAGTGGATTATTTTAGCAGTCAACTGATCTTAAACGGGCGGCCATTCTCTGGCTGTATGAACCAGCGTTAGTATCCACAATATATCACCGTTGATTTCATATACCAGTCGGTAGCTTTCGTGAGGAATAAGCTCGCGGGTGCCTTGAACTTTACCCCGTTGCCCTATCATAGGATGCGTAGCCAGCCTGGTTGCTGCATCGCTAAATAGCTCATCTATTCGTATTGCTGCATGTGGGTTGTCGGTAGCGATATAGTCCCATATATCAGCACGGTCTTGCAGCGCCTCTGGTGTCCAAACTACCTTCATGTTTGGCGTAGTGCACTGACGCGCCGCGCATTGAATTCGGCTTCAATTTCTTTATCTGGGCGACCTAAACCTGCGTGCATCGAAACTCTGCCTGCCGCGACTTTGCGATGCAAAAAATCGTCATATTTCCGCGTTTCTTGTTGATGCTGAACAAACTCACGCATCAGCTCACGCAACACTTGAGAAGCCGGTTGGTGGGTGGCTTTTGCCTCTGCCATGAATGCGTCACGTAACTCGGATTCTAGTTTCATTGTAAAAACAGCTTCTTTCGCCATAATCAAATCTCCAATTGTACGGTACTAACAAAGTATATACGATTTAATGAGTCCATGTTTACAATAGTTAGATGTTAGTAGTAGGTTAGCCGAGTGAGTGTTAGTAAGGTTAGGAGAGGTTCCCCCTGTGTCAGGCAATGGCATTCGCTTAAGTATTAACCCTATTCGTTTAACAAAAAGCACGATCCACGGTCTTTAAGTTTTAATTTTATATAATGATAAAAACATTATCTAGACACATTAGCACTGCGCCACTTATTTTGTGGTCTTAATGAGTGCCTTGCATAACAACGATTTGGGCGTACCTTTTGATAATAACGGGAAACTGAGGTCATTATTTCTTCCAGGAGTTCCAGGAGTTCCAGGAGTTCCAGGAGT
>CAYQXD010000273.1:0-2368 GCA_964421315.1 uncultured Thiotrichaceae bacterium
TTCCTTTAGATGTCACCCGGAATTGGGCTGGGAAATTATACTTGTTCAGCTGCGCTGGGTTTTCTGCCGCTTTGCGGCTTTGTTCAACTACGTGGATGGCTGGATACCCTTTGTCCATAGGCGTAAACGCTTATCAGTGTGCTGCTTGTCTGTACTTCTACCTGCTCTTTAACCAGATGGTGGGGCACGGAGTAATAGTGCTTGTCATACTCAATGTGATAATCAATATGCACCCGTGCAGCTTTTATTTCTACGTATTGATAGGCTGATGTTGGCAGTGGTTTAAGCGCCGGTTTATCAATCATGTCAAACTGACTTTTTCGGGTGCCTGGTAGCTTTTTAAAATCACGATTATTGAGATCAACCAGCAACTCTTTTATGGCTAAATTAAGTGCCGCTAAAGTGAAAAATGATTGGTGGCGCAAACGCGCTAAAATCCAACGCTCAACAATTTGTACCGCCACTTCTGCCTTGGCTTTATCTTTGGGTTTATAAGGTCGCGCCGGTATGATGGCCGTTTGATAATGGCTCGCCATTTGCAGATAGGCAGGGTTAATTTCTGGCTTATAACGATGTGTTTTTATGACCGCGCTTTTTAAATTATCAGGAATAATTAATTGTGGAATGCCGCCAAAAAACTCAAAAGCTTTGACATGAGCATTAATCCAGTCAGCCTGATTCTGACTTTTCGATGCACAGGCAAAGGTGTAATTGGATGCGCCTAATACCGCAACAAAAACTTGTGCGTTATAACACTCGCCGGTATCGGGATTAACAATGGGGATGGTCGGGCCACAGTAATCGACAAAGAGTTTTTCACCCGCCTTGTGTGATTGGCGCATTGACGTTGCCTGTTTACCCTGCCAGACCTTATAGCGATGACAAAACTGCGCATAGCTGTAACCATCATTAGGATGTGACTGTCGGTACTCCTCCCACAGCAATAACTTGGTTACACCTTTTTGTTTCAGTTCCTGATGGATGTTGGGGTAATCCGGTTCAACGAACCGTCGAGGTTTTGTCGATGGCTGACTGGGAAAGAGCAACCTGCCCAGGTCGCGTTCATCCAAATCATCGGATAGTGGCCAGCTGATGCCAGCCTTTTCAGCTCGGTTGAGATAATTAGCCACCGAGCCGTAGCTGGTACCCACGGCCACGGAAATGGCTCGTCGGCTTAAACCCGACTCATGATGGAGTTGTAGTATCTGTTTAATCTTTCGCATTGATAGTTTCTCTGTTGGCATGTCGTGCTCTCCTTAAAAAAAGGAGCAGCGTAACAAATTAACGGGATTTCAATGCGTTATGAAGGGGGCTGATTGAAGCACCAGCAGGTGATCAACTTGATCCAGAATCAGTGATCAAGATAAACCAGAATGAGTGATCAACATTTCCCAGAATCAGTGATCAACTTAAACCAGAATGGGTGATCAAGATGAGACAGAATATGCAACTGTCTGGCATCCAAATCAAGTCGTTGCAGAATACCGGGTAAGTGATCGGCAATAGCGCCTTTTTTATCCTCGCGTAAAATACGCCCACTCCAGTCCATCAGTGTAAGGTAATCATGCAACTGAAAGGGCAGGCCTGGTGGCATGTCTTTTCTAGGATAACCGACAAAAGGCAGCAAGGTTTCTGGTTGCTGCTCTCTACGGCCGGGTTGTTGTGTGTTAATGGCTTTTTTAATGCGTTGTTGAATGGAGGTGTGGTCGGACTGTTCTGGGGTTTTTGCCATGTTAGCGCGTATCGGGTTAAGGTCGACGTAGGCCATACAGGCTAGCAGTGCTTTTTCATCCAGCAATGCCTGAGACTTAAAACGACCTTCCCAGAAACGGCCTGTCGTCTTGTCCTCATGATTGGCTTCTCGGGCAACGGGTTCATTCGCGCAGCGCATAAACCAGCTGATTGACATCAATCGTTCATGCCATGTATTCACCTGTTCTGTTAGTGCGTCTCGTTCAGCACAATTCAGGGTTTCACCGCTGAGGTAATGTTGTGATAACAGACTGCCTTTGAATAAACAGTGCCAGTGTTCAATCACTTCAGTGTTTGACCATTGCAGAGCCATATCACGATTAATATGTAATACCACATGGTAATGATTGCTCATTACCGCATAGGCAACAATATCAATCGCAAAGGCATCAGCAAGTTCCAGCAGACGGTCTTCAATCCATTGCCTGCGGTGTTCGAAGCTTTTACCGGAGAATTCATCTTCTCCGCATAAAAATGCGCGGCGTACGCAACGCGAAACGCAATGATAGTAGGGGGTAGCATCAAGAGATACCAGTGTCTTCCTTGGTCTTGGCATAGCGCTGTCCTTTGCTGATGGTTTACATAAGGCTACAAACTTGGTGGGCTGGTGTCAATT
>CAYQXD010000274.1:0-2293 GCA_964421315.1 uncultured Thiotrichaceae bacterium
CGTTGAGCTTTATCTCGGCCAGTTTTAATGTCTTTTAGCAAGTCGATTTTTTCATCTATCGGGTTTACCACATGAACTGTTGCCATTTTACGGAGTCCGTTACGATTACAACGTCCAGCCGCTTGTGCAATGGAATCCAATCCAGCTAGAAAGCGAATAACAGAAGCAAAATCTATATCGACACCGGCTTCAATAAGTTGCGTACTGATGCATAATACGGGCTTGCCTTGCTCTAGTCGTTGACGAACCTCTTTAAGTATCGCTTTGCGATGTGCAGGACATAAGCTGGTACTTAGTTGAAAGATTGACTCACTATTTACTACAGGTTTTAACGCCTGATAGAGTTGTTGCGCCCATGTTTTAGTGTTGACGATAATCAGGCAACTACCTAGTTCATTAAATTCATCGATGGCAAGTTCTGCAATCTGCTCTGTAGTCCAACCTTCAGACCGAACTTTGTTACTAATTTCAACACGTCTCAAATCGGCAAAAAGCTGGGGAATATCACTCACCAACTCATTTTCTGGGGGTATTATTAATTGCCCTTTCTCTGGTGTTTTAAGCTTATCAAGTAAAGGTTGAGTTGCCGTGCAAAGTACGGCAGTTGTATTGCAATAGTTAGTGATGAAATTAAGGGCATTGCAAAACAGGTGTGTGCAATTGATCGGCAGGGTTTGGATTTCATCAAATATCAGCACGCTATTGGCTAGTTGGTGCATTTTTCTTGCGCCTCTTGTTCCCCCTGAAAACAATACTTCGAGAAATTGCACCATGGTGGTCATTACTATTGGTGCATCCCAGTTTTCACTGACTAACTTGCTATGCCAGGTTTGTGATTCTGGCTCCAAATTAGAATGTTGCTCCAACACCCATGGAAATTCATCTTTTGAGCATTCAACTACTTCACGAATAGCTTGTGCGTTTTGTTCAATAATGGATGTGAAAGGAATAATATATATAATTCGGTCAAGTTTATGTTGCTCTGCATGATGCAGTGCGTAGCGTAAGCTTGCATAGGTTTTTCCTCCACCTGTCGGCACTGTTAGACTGTAAATGCCCTGCTTGTCTTTTGCCCGTTGTTTGCAAGTGTCAGAGATATTTCGACGCAATGTATCTATGGATTTTTCACCACTGAATTCTTTAATGGCTAATTCAAGACGACTAACGGGTATTGACCAATCAACAGGGGAATCGCTCCTATGTTGGGTGTTTTCCGGATATTCAAAATCAGCACTATTAATTCGATCGGCATCAATAAGACAACTGAATAACATCCGTGTCCAGAAACCTAGATTAAATGACTGGATGGTTTTGGTAAGTTTTTTGCCGTCAATTTCACTAATTTTTTGTAGTTGTACTAATATATTTTCTATCAACACTTTATCGGATAAAGAACCTATTTTATCCAGATAGTGTTGTGATGCATTTGTCAGACATTCATCTTTATGAGTATCATCGTCAAGCTTATCCATCCTCTTTCTAAAGCCATTGTTACCATCTGGCTTAAGGCAATCAATCAGACCGCTGTGGTGAGATGCAATACATAATGCCAACAACTGCCCCACTGCTTCACCTTGCTGCCCCCATTTTTGGCAACATTGCCAAACCCACTGTGCGCCGGCACTTGAGTGATCAATTTTTCCTTTTAGTCCATCAAAATCAACATATTCAGCTTCATCTGGATTAATTTTTCCAGTTGCAGAGCCTATGTAGCCCTGGAACTTTTTGCTGTGTTTTCCGAAGTCATGCAGGAGACCGATGAGTTTTCCAGCATCTGACGCACCCATTTTTTTTGCTAGTGTGCAGGTAATATTACCTACTTCATTTAAATGATCTACTAGCGACTGTTCTTTTCCATCTTTTCTTCTATGTGCAATATATTCCGTCATTTCATATTCTCAAGTTCTTTTGAGTGTGTTATTTATGGTCACAGCCAAACCAACACAGTAAAACGGCACTTTATCAGCCATTAGCCAACTAACCTTCGCATCAAGTATTATGCCTTTATCAAGCATTTGTGAGAGGCTCATATTCGCAGCCTTTGGAATATGCCCTAGCATATTCCCCTGCCAGTAAACTTCCACTGCGCGTTTGTCATATTGGTTATCCGGCACACGGTGCAGCCGTACTGTATCATTAATTTTTATGTGGTTAAACAGACGTTCGCCTTCGTAGAACTGAAATCCGGCGATGCTGGTTTCTAGTAACAGAATTGGTTTTTGTGTTGCTGTAATTTGCTGGCTGCTGGCATTTACCGGTATGGCAGTGGTGCCTGCCAACCCTAACAAGGTTT
>CAYQXD010000275.1:0-2279 GCA_964421315.1 uncultured Thiotrichaceae bacterium
CCGATTTCGACACTTAACGGACAGTCAAAAACTTTTAAAACATTAGTCCGCGAAGAACGCAAAAGACGCGAAAAAAGCAAAAAGAAAACATGTTATTTTTCTGTTTTTTTCAAGTAGGCCTGCATAAGGCACGTTGCAGGCAGTGCCAACCAAAACGCCGGGAACAGCAAAGCTTTATCCCGGCCTACAAACCTATTATTGTTTTTGCTTTTTTCGCGGACTAACGCTTTTAATCTTTAATGTCTTCTAATGACCGAATTCAGTCATTCGATCAATGAGTAAACCTGACACACTTTATCAGCTCAAGCCTGAGCCACTGACTTATATATCAGCAACGCGCCACTCACCATCAGCAACAAACTAATTACCTGGTTAAAACGTTGCTGATTAATTTTAATATGCAGATGATGCCCAACATACATGCCGGCAAACAACACAGGAAATAACGTTAACACCAGCCACAAAACCTGTGAAGTAAACAAACCATTTAGTGCATAACCCAGCATACGTGCGCCACCATCTACCAGAAAAATCATCGCAATGGTTGCGCGGAACTGATTTTTGTTAAGCAGGCGCATTTTTAAATACACTACATAAAACGGTCCACCGGTACCAAATAAAGCACCTACCATGCCACCGCCAAAGCCTGCAGCAATCGCCCATTGTCGGCCACCAGAATGCGCAGATAATGGCAACAGTGAATAAATGGAATACAACAACACAAACACACCAAGTAGCATCACCAGACTATTAGCGTCCACATTTACCAGTAACCAGATAGCAATAAAAATACCCAGTAACGAAAAAGGAATTAATGGCAACATGTCTCGCCATACCACCTGTTTACGCAAATGAAAGCTTTGCATGACAGTACCGCCATAGCTCAACAGACCCAATATCGGCACAATAAAAGTCAGTGGAAACATAAACGCCAGCAAAGGAATAGCGATCAGACCGCAACCAAAGCCAGATAAACCTTTAACGGTATAGGCGATAAAAATAATGCTGATGGATAAAACGATTTGTAGCGGAGTTAGTTCGAGTAATTCGAGAAGCATTTTATTTAGAAAACTCGTTTGCCTGGATTAAATCGTATCTATGAAAAGAAAATGACTGATTGCAAGGGATTATTCGGCGCATTTATGCGCCTCCCCGAAGGCTCGCTGCGCTCGTTTAAATTTGTTCCTGACAAATTTATCAAACCGTTCGACAAAATCGTCAGGAACGATTTTGAACATCCGCGACTTTTGCGGATAGCCCGAAGGGAGAGGACAAGGATAGCCCGAATAGCCCCGTCTTTCTCTTACATTACGCATCATGCGCTCTGATCGAGTTATGTAACCTGATATTTTTAATATGGCGGACCGGACGGGATTTGAACCCGCGACCTCCGGCGTGACAGGCCGGCATTCTAACCAGCTGAACTACCGGTCCGTACTTGATGGGTACTACTTGGTGGGTGCTGAGGGAGTCGAACCCCCGACATTCGCCTTGTAAGGGCGACGCTCTACCAGCTGAGCTAAGCACCCAAAAGAAAGCGGCGCAATTCTATAGCATCAATAACTAATAAACAAACACTAATTGTAACTACTCAGCGAAATTTATGAAAAAAATGCAGGGATCCGGGTTATAGCAGTGATGAAAAAGGTTATACAAGTTACCCATATACGGCATAACCAGGATTTAAACCTGATCAGAATTGCCTTAAATCAAGTAACCATGCTGCACACTGCGTTAGTATACGCGATTAATAAACTGTTACATGAGGATAAAAATATGGGTTGTTGTGGTAGCTGTGGCGGTGAAGCGCCTACTGATCATACAAATGATCAGGATGAAAACAAAGAGACGAATAAAGAGGCAACAAGTCAGCCTCAAGAACAGGATGCAGAAAAAAAGTAATCATCTATCAGATAATTATTTTTGAATGCAGGAAAGCCGGGCTTATGCCCGGTTTTTTTTAACAACTATCCGGCTCAATTATATTGTTCACCTGCCGAGCTTAATACCTTATGAAGATGCCATCTGGCAGGTTGTTGAAAAATGCCCATGCTTTACACTAGGAGCTTGTCCGAGAATAGAGAACCTACTGCAAATCCCATATAAGCCATAAGGTGAGCTTATCGAAATCGTTAAATATACCCAATATTCGCCTCATTCGATAAACTCACCTTATGGCTTCTCTGTGATTTTCGCTACGATTTCTATTCTCGGACAAGCTCCTAGTCAGCAACCTACATCATTAGAAACAACAGTTGTGACAGTATTTACCTGGGTAC
>CAYQXD010000276.1:0-2253 GCA_964421315.1 uncultured Thiotrichaceae bacterium
TTTGACGAATTTGAATTTCATTGATGACATTGGTTTCAAAATTAAACAGGTGTCCGTCGATGGGTGCATGTTGAATACTGTTTGCCTGTTCTTCGGTGATGCCGAAGTGGGCAATCAGGTTCATCATACCGTCATCAGTAATTAGCTGTATAGAACCGGCACCAGCATTAAAATGCTGTTTTAGTAGGATCAGAAAATCATGAAGAATTTGTTTATCTTCATTGGCCGAACTTAACGAGCTCGTTATTCGATAGAGCAGGAGAAGAGAGGAAGGACTCCATTCGAATGCTGTTTGTTTTGCCATGATTTATTTTTACACAGTAGGTGGCTTATGCAGGTGGTTTATAATTGGGATCGTTTGGATTCATAAAAATAAACTGGAACTTACCAGGTTCCAGCTCAACAAAATCAATAGTAGTATTTTTTAATAGTGCTGCGCTGGATTTAGATACGATGATTTCGATATCATCCGCAGTGATAGTAGTATCATCTTCTTTGCTATCATCGAAGCCCATACCATAGTGAATACTACTGTCATCGTTGCGAGAAGCGGCGATGCGTAGCGACATACCTTCAGTTTTTCCCTGTTCAGCAGAAAGTTTAATTTGTGCAGCCGCAGCCGGGGTTATTGTAATCATAGTATTATGTGTCAGCCTGTGATTTATAAGACCAGGGTTTATGGGATTGTTTGCAGGATCGGGTAAAATTTATAAATCGCTGAGCCCATGGGTTATCCCATGTATTGCGCTGATGAGTATAATTTGCCAGCAGGTTTTTATAAATATACCCATCCGATTGTCCATTGATTCCTGTACCTCGTTTGACACGATAGGCAAATTGTACATTTTTATCAATGGTTTTGAAACGTGAATAATGAAACTCATGTGCATTAATGACATGAGGTTTGTTTATTTCATTGTTTGCTGAGTTTGTTAGTTGAGGCCAGGGGCTGCTTTCTGTCTCTTCTAACTGCACATAACCTCGACCCTGTGGAATTTTTTCCATAATAATGTCGGCTTCAATGCAGCCAACCATTTGACATACCTCTTTGTTCCACTGAATGGAACGCGACAGATACATTAATCCACCACATTCGGCGTAGGTTGGGAGGCCATTGTCGATGGCTGATTTTATTGTAGTTCGTAAGCTTTTATTGGCTTCCAGCTCATTCATATGGGTTTCTGGAAAGCCACCGCCAATGAACAGGGCGTCTATGTCAGGTAACTTTGCTTCGTGGCAGGGGTCAATTTCGATTAATTTGGCGCCGGCATCCTGCAGTGCCTGCAGGTCGTCCGGGTAATAAAAGCCGAAAGCAGAGCACCGAACCAGCCCCAGTTTTATATCTTTGACCTGGTTACTAGACCTGGTTTCAGTGTTACCGTCTATGGGCAGTAATTCAGGATGCGGTAATTCAGATACTTGATTTGCAATGGCAAGTACAGCGTCTAGATCAACCTGATCTTTTACAGCATCAGCCAGCAGCTCAATTTTTTGTGTACAAAAAGGGTCTTCATGGCCGGGTACCAGCCCCAGGTGACGTTCATCAATATCAAAGCGATCATCATTGTGTATGGCGCCAACAACTTCAACATCGGTGTAATGTTCGATGACGTTGCGTAATTTACTTTCATGGCGAGAGCCACCAAGTCGATTGAGGATAACACCTTTGATGTTTACGTTTTTATCAAATGCCTGGTAACCTAGTATTAATGGAGCAATGCCGCGGGTCATGCCGCGGGCATTTAATACCAGTATTACTGGTGTTGATGTTAATGTTGCCAGTGCGGCATTACTGTTGCTACCATCAAGGTCAAGACCATCATACAGACCTTTATTGCCTTCAATCAGGCTGAAGTCGGTATTTTGTGCCTTGTGGTACATCATCGAAAGAATTTCTTCGCGTTGCATAGTATAAAAGTCGAGGTTGTAACAATCACGACCGGTCGCCTGTGCTAACCAGTAGGGATCGATATAATCTGGGCCTTTTTTAAAACTTTGTACTACAAAACCTCGTTGTTTTAAGGCAGCGCACAGTCCGATACTGACTGTGGTTTTGCCAGATGATTTGTGTGCGGCTGAGATGAATATTCGGGACATGGTGAGCGGTGTAGCAGCTCAAATGAAAAATGAAAAGTGAAAAGTGAAAAATGGAAAGATTAACAGCGAAAAGTCCAAAGAGTTATTGCTTAGGGCTTGATACAAGTTACTGAAAATTATACAGCTTTGTTGTTGCTTTTCATTTTTCACTTTTCA
>CAYQXD010000277.1:0-1429 GCA_964421315.1 uncultured Thiotrichaceae bacterium
TATGGCATGTTCGCCATTGGGCGCGATACCTGCCTGCTCCAGTTGCAACCATGGTTCATAACCTATTTTTGAACACAGCACCACTTCACACCCGTCCAGCATATCAATAATTTTTTGCAAGGTGTTTTCACTTTCGCCACAGCTATCGCTGCCACTACAGTACAAATCAACTTTACGATGCCCGATAAAACGTACATCGTTAATACTGGCTTCATAGACAAGAAACTCTCTGGCGTGTCCAAAATGCTGGTTAATCACGCCTTGCCCGCTACTTGCTACTGCCATCAATACCGGACGCGGTGGTTTTTTCATGGCGACCAGTGAAACCAGTGCTACCGAATTCTGGCTTTGATTTTTTTGTTGCTGCCTTAGCACTTCAACACCTTGCTGGTACTCGGCTCGTTTTTGCATTGCCTGCGGATAATCAATTTCCATGTTTTCAATTTTATCCATGGTGAATTCATCACCACGATCCTCGCCCAACATACCGACCGCATCGGCGCGACACTGGCGACAGTGGCGCATCATATTCATGTCGCCAGCACATTTATCCTGCAAACTCTGTAATTCTTTATAGGTCGGCCCTCTCTGCCCCATAATCCCATAAAAAGTGCCATGTTCAGGCTCGGCAATAAGCGGCATGACATTGTGTAAAAACGCGCCTTTTTCTTTAACCACTTTGCTTACCTGTTGCAGGTGTTCATCATTAACACCTGGGATTAAAACAGAATTAACCTTGACCAGAACGCCACGATCAGTAAGCATTTGCAACCCCTTTTGCTGCTGCTCAATAAGTATTTTTGCGCCCTTTCGTCCCCTGATACGACGATTTTTCCAGAAAATCCAGGGGTAGATTTTTGCTCCTATATCCGGGTCTATGCAATTTATGGTAATCGTGACATGGTCAATATTGTGTTGACACAATTCATCAACCAGCTCTGGTAAAGCAAGGCCATTGGTGGACACACACAATTTAATATCTGGAACTTTTTCATTCAGTTGACGAAAGGTTTCAAAAGTACGTTCCGGGTTTGCCAGTGGGTCGCCTGGGCCGGCGATACCCAATACCGTCATCTGCGGAATGTTGGCAGAAACCGCAAGCACTTTTTTTACCGACTGTTCGATGCTTAATAATTCGGAAACCACGCCGGGACGAGATTCATTGGCACAGTCGTATTTACGATTACAATAATGGCACTGGATATTGCAGGCAGGTGCAACCGCAACATGCATACGCGCAAAATGATGATGCGCCTGTTCAGAATAGCAGGGATGATTGTGTACTTTTTCTCGTATATGTGCAGGCAGGTGTGATAATTGATCATCGCTACCACCACAGCCAGATGCAACACAACCCTGTGTGGTGGTTGAGTCTGCGGATTGACCGCTGTTGCATGATGTCATCAGAAAGCTCCTGTTTGTATAACTT
>CAYQXD010000277.1:1467-2217 GCA_964421315.1 uncultured Thiotrichaceae bacterium
GTAATGCAAGCAGTGTGCCTGATTTGTCTATTGTTACATAAAAATTTTTAACTATATGAGTTTATTGCCTTTATACTGTGCTCTTGATTTAATTATGTATGCCTGGCAGGTTAATTTGTTTGTTATGCCACAAAGATTTTGTAGCTGTAGACCTGTATATGGTAGGTTGCAAGCATTTAATAACTTCCGTTGGTGTTGCTTTGTCTGCAACGTTCCTTATGCAGACCTACGACTGAGTTACATGCAGGTGAATGTATTAATACTGCTGCACCTTAATTTTCAAAGTCTGAATTCGGTAAGCAATCTGACGTGGTGTCATGCCGAGTAAACGCGCTGCCTTTGCCTGTACCCAGCCGACTTTTTTTAGTGCTGCAATGACACGTTGTTTTTCATCCAGATCTGGGTCATTGATATCGACCTCTGATGGCATATCCGCAAGCATAATATCTGCCGGTTTATTGCTTTGTATGCCACTCAGCTTGACTGCCTGTCGATTTATATGGCCAGCATCGCTCATCACTGCTGCCCGCTCCAGACAGTTTTCCAGTTCGCGCACATTGCCCGGCCAGGAATGCTGCATCAAAACAACCAGCGCACTGTCTTCTATGCTTAATTTTCTGCCTTGTGCGCGTGCGATTTTTTTCACCAGAAAACGACTCAGCTCGGGTATGTCCTCGCTACGTTCGCGTAATGCAGGCATGAATATTGGCATCACATTAAGGCGATAATAAAGGTCTTCGCGGAATTCTT
>CAYQXD010000278.1:0-2208 GCA_964421315.1 uncultured Thiotrichaceae bacterium
AGTCTGAACATATGGCGTATTTCAAGCATAAAATTAGCTTAAAAACATAGAAATTGGTTAAAAATCGTTTATCATCGGGCGATGATAAGAACAACAATAAAATCAGCAATCCATAAAGCACATTTATTCAGAGGTTATACTTTAAAAGAGATATGTGATCACTTGTGAAAACGTTACTCAAAAATCAGTCAAATAGTTAAAAACAATAAATAGAGCTGCTAATGGCTGACCACATATTTGTTTTAGATTCTTTTATTATGCCCATAAATTTTAATTCGCCAGGACTTTAATGTGCCTGTATTATCCTGTGATTTATCTTTTACCGTTAATTTCCAGGTTCCTCTGGACTCTTCCTCCAGATGTCTGAAACTTCCAAAACGCCAATTATTATAACGAAAATAGCCTTCAAATAACTGGCTGTGTTGCTCTGCCAATATACTTTTTGTGCCTGATGGTGAAGTTAACACTATTTCAAGATCGCCTAATTTAGGATGCTCAGGCGCGTCAAAATATATATCAATAAATTCTATGGTTATGTTTTTTTCAAAACTTATTTGTGTTGAAATTCCTGCCACATCGTTGTCTGGAATGTTTATATTCACCACAGCTTCTTTTTCTAAAATTATTTCATCAGGATAATTTAACCAGTTTTCAGCAAGTTCAATCGCTTCGTCAGCATCAACTATGCCAAATCCATAATAATGGTTAATGTTTAAGCCCGCAGCATTTTCTGACCAGTCCTCATGGTTTTCATGTGTTTTTCTGGCGGATTTTGCCAAAATTGCTTTAACATCAAGCCAACCCAGGCTTGGGTTGGCTTCCAGCACCAAAGCAACGATACCAGATACCATCGGGGCAGAAGCAGAAGTGCCAGCAAAGTTTTTCGTGTAGTTATTGTTTTCATAGTCGTCTGGAAATAATTTTGGATTATATCCTTTTTCACTAGACACATCTGTGGTTGTTATTCCCATAGTGCCATCTGAGCCTTTTGACGGGGCGCATACAACCAAAGGCGCGCCGATTTCTGAATAACTTGCTTTAATACCAAATTCATCTACGGCGCATACGGGCATGGTAAAACGATTGTTAACCAGACCACTGTAGTTGACATTATCAGTAGGTAGCTTGTTTTCTTCTGCCGCACCGTTTCCAGAAGAGAAAACATAAATAATGCCTTTACCATTTCTGCCCGTTTCCACACCTTCTTTTAATGCGGCTTTAACCAGTGAGCGCAAGGCTAATGGCTCACCCCATGAATTAAAATCACCCCAGCTATTATTTGAAATCCACACATCCTTCTTTTTTCTTACCAGGGCATCAGCAAGATTGCTTATCGCAGGGGCTCTTAGCGCATTAAAGCCAATTATTTTAGCTTGTGGCGCGATGCCAACAATACCAATACCGTTACCTTCTTCAGCCGCAATAATGCCGGCACATGCCGTGCCGTGGTCAGCATCACTAAAATCAAATGTATCAGGCAGATAGCTATAGTTACCGCTGCCGATGTTATTGATTAAATCCTCATGGTAGATATCAATGCCGTTATCAAGAATGGCAACTAAAACATTTCTACCCTTATAATACGGACTGGTCAGGTTGATGTGACTTGTTGCGCCATATTGATTAGCTGCATTTAAATACCATTGTTCTTTTTTTAATGGGTCTTCTATATAATTACTATTATTATCACAGCCATTAATAATAACTAATGAAACAGCTACTAAAAATAATTTCCACACAACTACTCGTTAGTCCTGATTAAATACATCCAGTCAGGGTAAGCCGCTTTAACTTTTTGTTGTTGGTAAATATTATTGGCAATTTGTAATGAGTCATTATTTTCGCCCATAGTTTTAAATAAATATGTTGACCTGCCAACTTTTAATTTATTAATCAAGGTTAAATTATGTTGCATTATAAATTCTTGCAATGCATCCTCATTTTTTTGCTGAAAAAAAACAATAATAATTCTACCAGTTAATACCTGTTTTGCAGATTTCGGGCTGGGGGATTCTGAATAGATAAAAGACTGGTGTTCAGCGCTATAGCCGTGTTGCCATAAGTTGATTTTTCTTGTTTCGTCATACCAGAATAAAAATTGCTCGCTGCTCATTACAGTTGAAGGCAGCAGGAGAAGCAGCAAAAGCAATATTTTATTGATAAATATTTGCATTTTTAATTAGAGTTCAGACAATCTTCTGCTTTGAA
>CAYQXD010000279.1:0-2191 GCA_964421315.1 uncultured Thiotrichaceae bacterium
TTCCCTCATTTGCCTAATATGTTAAAACCATGTAAAGTTGGATGCCCCTTTTAACAATCCATATACAAATTTCCCTTAAAACTGACACACCAACTGCCCCCCCCCCCCCTCATTACCATGTTGCTGGAGCACTAGTCAGCCGTTAATACTTGATTTGATATGTAATTAGCAGTTTAATAGGGCAGCATACCAAATAATTGTTGATTACTTTTTGCATAAGCGTTTTTTGCGTAAGGGCAAACATAAATAATACTTTGAAACGCAATAACCAGAAAAAAAATATCTTAAATGCGGAAGACAAATTTAGTCAAATCCGAGACGCATTATCTGCGCCCGCAGCTTTGACAGAACCCCGTCTGGATCAGCTTGATTTGACGCAACTGGGCGAACTCGCTATTAAATTGCTCAATGATAAAAACCTTGAAGTTAGCAAGGTGCGACCTTTTTTCTGGTCATTGGTGGAAGCCTATGTTGATCGTTTCCAGCTTTACCCCTTTGATGTAAGCAAGCTTTTATTTAGTCATCTTGAATTAAATGACTACCCTGAAAAAACAGTAAAACAGCTAGTAGACCAGCTGGAATCGCAGTTTGAGCAATCACATGGCCGTCCGCTTCGCAAATTATCACACCTGTTATCTCAGCAAAAAATGCTGGATGATGAAATTCAGGAATTGCGTGATAGCCTTAAATATGCCGCCATGGTGGCTGAAGGTAATGAGTAGCACGTCTACACCCAGCTTTTAAGCGTGATATTTTTTCCATTTATTTATAGGCATCTCTAAATACCTTGGGTAAGATAGATTGAGATTCAGAATTTTCAAGAGCTGCCCTTTATAGCTTTTAACAACTTCTTCTGATCTCAGCATTCCACAAAAAAGCTAAACACCATAATTATTAATATGTTAGCATCCGTTCAATATTTATGAACTTATATTAACAGAGGTGTTAATGGAGAAAAATCAGATATTGCAGCAGGCATTAATGCAACTAAATACGGCTATCCGCAAGAAGGAGCCGTCGGCCTCCACCGAAAACTTATTTTCACTGTCAGAACAGACTTCAGAGGACAAAACATCCATAACGTTAAACAACGGCAATATAGTACAAACTTTTAACGTGATGGTGCAAACATGGACACCACAAAAAGACATCAATACTTTAATCTCGCAAATTAAAGCGATGCCAGCAAAAACAATATTATTCGCTGATTTTGTCAATCCTGTAATGGCAGAAAAGTTTCGTCAGCGTTCAGTGGCATTTGTTGATTGCGCCGGTAACTTATCAATTAAAAGCAAACCGCTTGATTTATATATCAAAGGCAAAAAACCAGCACAATTACGCAGTAAACGTGTACGCGGGCGGGCGTTTAATGCGGCAGGTCTGAAGTTGATATTCGCTGTGTTTAATGAGCCACGGTTTCTTCATGCTTCGTACCGGGACATTTCTAATAAGATAAATATTGCATTGGGCAGTGTTGGCCCTGTTATTGATGACCTGTACGCTTCGGGTTATATACTTGATGACGGTGAGCGTCGACTGGTCAATAAAAAGCGTTTGTTTGAACGCTGGGTAGATGGTTACCTGGAAAAATTACGGCCAAAACAACTTTTGGCCTGCTATAGTCATAAGGATAACTGTGATGATGACCATGATGATAAGCATGATAATAAAAGCGGCTGGTGGCAAAAAGCGGACCCGGTCAAGTTTCAGGGACTTTGGGGTGGTGAAGTTATTATCGCAAAATCAACACCCTTTATGCAGCCGGAAACCATTAGCCTGTATTTTACATCAGATACAAAACATAAAGAATTTGCCGAGTTTTATGGTTTAAAACAAAATGATGAGGGCGAAATCTGCATGTATAAAAGTTTCTGGTCGCCAATATTTGCGGGCGATAATAATATAGACGGCATAAACCCGATGATTATTTATGCAGATATTGTTGATTCAATAAACCCGGGATGCTGGGATGTGGCTAAAACATTTTATGGTGAAGCAGTGTCTCAGTTATTGCAAGATTAGGGCTTTAGGCAACAACCTTACCTATATAAGTCTGCGTTTTACCTGACAGGCAGTGTCGATATGGAGTGACTGACTTCGACACATAGCGGACATTGACAAAGCTGGAAAACATTTAATCCGCGAAGAACGCAAAAGACGCGAAAAAAGCAAAGAAAATATTTTTTGTTTT
>CAYQXD010000280.1:0-2172 GCA_964421315.1 uncultured Thiotrichaceae bacterium
TTTTTTGCAATCCTTATTCTGCTGGGGTTTATGGGGAAAAAGTGCGGAAGTCAGGGGGGCATCGAGGTATAGGCGCATTTTGTGGATGAGTCGTTTGGCGGTGGATTTTGCGCACTCCAGCTCTTCCATAATTCGGTTTAGTGGCATCGGATGTTTATGGTTTTTAAAAATATTGTGTAATGCGTAGATACGGTCGAATTGATCCATTTTTCTATGATCTTTTTTAGTGCCAGGTTGGGGCGTGTGCGAACGCCAGCAAATTACCACAAAAAACTGTTGGGGTTCGTGCCTACCCCAACTTACGGGCTGGGCTACGGGCTAATGATACAAAGAAGCTGCAGCTAGCTGACGGGTATAATCATGTTTAGGGTTATTAAACACTTCTTCTACATCACCCTGCTCTACCACTTTTCCCTGCCGCATAACAATAACACGGTGTGACATGGCGCGTACTACGCGCAGGTCGTGACTGATGAATAGATAACTCAGTTGATGTTTTTCCTGTAACTTTGCTAACAGGCCTAACACCTGTTTTTGCACGGATACATCAAGTGCGCTGGTCGGTTCGTCCAGTAATATTACATCTGGTTCGAGGATGACGGTGCGGGCTATGGCAATACGTTGGCGTTGGCCACCGGAAAATTCGTGTGGGTAACGCCAAAGGGCATTTTCATCTAAACCTACTTCCTGTAGCACAGCATAAATTTTTTCTAATCGTTGTTGTGTATTGAGTTGTGGAAAATGCAACTTCAGGCCTTCTTCAATAATTTGCCGTACGGTCATTCTGGGGGAAAGTGAGGAGAAGGGATCCTGAAAGACGATTTGAAAATGTCGGCGCAATGGGCGCATGTGTTTTTCGCTAAACTGGGTGACATTTTGATTTTTAAAACGTATCTCACCCTGTGAAGCTAACAGGCGAAACATGGCTAAACCCAGTGTTGTTTTACCGGAACCTGATTCACCGACGATGCCTAATGTTTCACCTGAGTGTAATGATAATGTGATGTCATCAACCGCTTTTATCTCATCCACTTTGCGCTTGAAAAAACCTTTAAGCACAGGAAAATAACAACGCAAGTTCTGTGTGCTTATAACCACATCTGACCCTGCCTGCATGGTTGCTATTTTTTGATCGGGTTCACTGTCGAGCAAAAACTTTGTGTAGTCATGTTGTGGTTGGGAAAATAATTTTTCGGTCTCGGCGCTTTCGACAATTTTACCGTTCTGCATAACGCAAACACGATTGGCAAATCGTCTGACCAGATTTAAATCGTGGGTAATTAATAATACCGACATGCCGGTGTCTTTTTGAATCTGGGTGAGCAGATCAAGAATTTGTTGTTGTATGGTGACATCCAGCGCGGTGGTTGGTTCATCTGCAATCAACAAAGCGGGTTTGCAGGCTAGTGCCATTGCTATCATCACGCGTTGGCGTTGACCGCCTGAGAGTGCATGTGGAAAAACATTGATTTTGTGTTCAGGCTGTTGAATGCCCACCTGATTTAATAATTCAATGACACGTATTTTTTTCTCAGCCTTTGATAAATTTTCGTGCAACGTCAATACTTCTTCAATTTGCTGACCAATAGCAAATACCGGATTCAATGATGACATCGGCTCCTGAAAAATCATCGAAATATTTCTACCCCGAACTTTTTGTATTTTTTCCTCTTTCAGTGCTAATAAATTTTCCTGTTGTAAATTTTCATGTCGAAAATCTATTGTGCCAGAATAGTCAGTACTCGCTTCCTCATGCAGGCGCAGTATTGATAATGCGGTAACGGACTTACCCGAACCAGATTCACCCACAATCGCCAGATTTTCACCTGATAATATATCAAAACTAATGTTGTTGATAATATTAACCAGACCTTTTTGTGTATTAAACGACACACTAAGGTCTTTTACGCTTAACAATGTTTTTTTGTTTTGATTATTCATTACTGATTAATGTACTTATGACTTAAATTCAGGTTTTTTTAAAAGTGCCGGCAAAGCAAACAACGCTTATGCCGACCTACTGCTATTCACTGTCATCTCGACCAGAGGGAGAGATCTTGTTCCACCGTGGTATAAGATCTCTCCCTCTGGTCGAGATGACAGCTGGTCTTTTGATTTTCATTATTCATTATTCATTATTCATTATTCATTATTCATTATTCATTATTCATT
>CAYQXD010000281.1:0-2159 GCA_964421315.1 uncultured Thiotrichaceae bacterium
CGGGTCACATTCTGGCTGAAAAACTGATTGTGGTTGACGATAAATACAAAATTCGCGAAGCCGTTTCGCGCTGGATTGCTGATAAAAATATTGATGTGGTTATCAGTACTGGTGGTACCGGCTTAACCGGGCGTGATATTACACCGGAAGCGGTTAGCCCTTTGTTTGATAAAGAAATTGAAGGCGTGGGTGAGTTATTTCGCTGGGTTTCCTATCAGGAAATTGGCACTTCCACGATTGCCTCGCGCTGTATTGGTGGCCTGGCAAATGGCACCTTTATTTTTTGTTTACCTGGTTCTACTGGTGCCTGTCGAACAGGTTGGGATAAAGTCATAGCTCCACAGTTGGACTGCAATACAACGCCGTGTAATATTGTTGTGTTGATGCCCCGGCTTTTAGAGAAGTAACTATTTACGAATTACGAATTGATAAGCAGCTGAGGTAATAAAATGAGCGATGCCGAGATTAACAAAGAACAAACAAACCACGATAAAATACAGGCAGAAATAGCAAAACTGTTAGCCGAAACAGCAAAAATAAACAGAGAAAACCTGTTTTACCCAATCATCGTTACGGCTACTGCAACACTTGCCATTGTTGCAATTGTTAAGCTTTTTCTAAGCTAATTGAATTGCCCCGAAAGGGATAGATCCTGATGGATAATAACCATCGTACTGCTCTTGCGTGGGAACGAGAAATGAAAAATGAATAATATAAAAATAAAAACAGAAGATTGCTGTTCATCTCCGGGACTGTTATCGGTTGAACAGGCTATAGATAAAATCTTGTCACAGGCTGTGTCTGTTGAACAGGTTGAAAGCATTAACATTCTTAATGCTTTAAATAGAGTGCTGGCGGAGGATTTAAAATCGACTATAAATGTCCCCGGTTATGATAACAGTGCGATGGACGGTTATGCTGTGCGTAGTGAAGACTGTCAGACTTCTGGTGCCCAGTTACCCGTGTCACAACGCATACCCGCTGGTCAGGTTGGAACATTACTTGAACCTGGAACGGCTGCGCGTATTTTTACTGGTGCACCTGTACCCGAAGGTGCTGATGCCGTTGTTATGCAAGAGATGTGTGAGGCCGATGATAGCGGTAACCGTAGCCGTGTCACCATTAACACGGTAGTTAAAGCAGGCTCAAATGTACGTCGTGCTGGTGAAGACATAGCCATCGGTAATACAGTATTAAATGCAGGCAAACGCTTACGGCCACAGGAGATGGGTTTATTGGCATCAGTGGGTCTAGCTCAATTCAAGGTAAAAAGAAAGTTAAAAGTGGCCACGTTTTTTACCGGTGATGAAATCATCACACCGGGGCAACCCCTGGCTGCCGGGCAAATTTATAATTCTAATCGCTACACGTTAACCGGTTTATTGCAGGTTATGAATTGTGAAATTATTGATTTAGGCATCGTGCCTGATACCCTGGAGGCCACCCTGGATGTGTTGCAGCGGGCAGCTGCAAGTGCTGATCTGGTTATTACCAGTGGCGGGGTTTCTGTTGGTGAAGAAGATTATGTACGTATTGCGCTGCAACAACTGGGTGAGCTGTCTATGTGGCGCATTGCAATGAAGCCGGGTAAACCGGTTGCTTTTGGCAAAGTTGATAACGCACTATTTATGGGTTTGCCGGGTAATCCGGTATCGGTTTTTGTTACCTTTTTATTATTCGCTCGTGCTTTAATCCTTAAAATGCAGGGTGCCGATCAGTTTACAATGCAGCGTGTATCAGTCATTGCCGATTTTGACTGGCCAGCGGTTAAACGGCAGGAATATTTACGGGTGAAATTGGTTCAACAGGATTATCAAACGGTCGCACAATTGTACCCTCAGCAGGGCTCAGGTGTGTTAAGTTCGACGAGTTGGGCTGACGGTCTGGTTGAAGTGTCTCCAAATAAGGCTGTTGCTAAAGGCAGTAGTGTTTCTTATTTGCCGTTTCAGGGTTTTTTTAAAGTTAATTACTAATTACTAATTAGTAGGGCTGTTGCATATTCGCAATTGATTTTAAGTCCGTAGGTCGAGTTAGCCGTAGGGTGGATAAGTGAAACGCATCCACCTTTCATCGCAATATCCTGGTGGATGCGCTATCGCTTATCCACCCTACCGAAGCATTGAGATCCATAATGCAAAGTTCTAATATATTGACGGCCG
>CAYQXD010000282.1:0-2125 GCA_964421315.1 uncultured Thiotrichaceae bacterium
ACTAGTCAAAAAATATTATCGGAAAAAGTATTTATTAGGTGGAGAGTCGAGGTGCCTGGAGATCCTATAACAGGCACATGGGAAGATAAGTCTCTTATTAATTCCTGGATTGCCTATGATAGGGAAAATAATAGTAAAGAAGGATTTTGTTATATTGATGGAATAAAAACTAGAGTTTCTTCGAACCATCCTCGTTTTTTAAGATGGCCAGGTGACGGAGCAAAATTGGTTTCATCAAATGATATGTCAGGCTATACCTTTAGAGGCCGCTTTACTGACAGTAAGACAAGCATGGAAAAAAATGGAGCACAATCAGTTGGTGTTGGATTTGAAGTAACCCAAAAAGCACACAACGCTTTACGTTGGCTCATCTCACGGCAAGGTTTTAGAAATGGTGAGCAAGTAATTATTACCTGGGCTGTATCTGGTTCAGAGATTCCGCAACCAATGGATAATGCTTTGGACTTTCTATGGGGAAAAGTAGAAGAATCACCTGCATCAATGCCAACTACTAAAAACCAGATTAATCACGGTATTGACCTAGGCCAATCGTTTGCAAGTAAGCTTAGAAATTACATGGCTGGTTATCAAGCTAAATTAGAAGCAACAGATAATATCGTGATTATGGGGCTGGATTCGGCAACCACAGGGCGTATGGCCGTAACCTACTATCAGGAGCTCTTTCCTGATGAATATATTGAGCGTATCTCTCAGTGGCACAATGATTTTGCATGGTATCAGCGACACAAAGTTGAAAAAGATGTTGGCAAAGCAAAACCTGTCTTAAAAACAATCTGGTCTATTTGTGCACCGCCACCTCGTGCTATATGGGAAGCCATATATGGCGCACACCTCAATGACTCATTAAAGAAAAAAACAGTTGAACGAATTTTGCCTTGCATTGTAGAGGCTCGACCATTTCCACGTGACCTGGTTTTAAAGGCGGTACAAAAAGCCAGTAACCGCAGTGCTTATAAGTCTGATGAGCAGTGGTTGTGGGAAAAGAATCTAGGCATTGCATGTGCTCTATACCGAGGTTATTGCAAACGCAATCCAAAACAAACAAAGGAGTTTGATATGGCATTAGAAGAAAATAATAATTCACGAGATTATCTCTATGGGCGCTTACTTGCCATTGCTGAAAGGCTGGAAGATATAGCGTTAAATGTGGCGGGCGAAAATCGCAACACCACGGCTGCACGGTTAATGCAGCGTTTCGCCGACCACCCTGCATCTACCTGGCGCAATATAGAGTTAGCATTGCAACCCTATATTCAACGCCTTAAAAATAATCGCGCTGGCTTTTTGCATAATATTCAAACTTTATGGGATGAAGTTATGGGCAAGTTTAAAGAAGGTGACTTTATAAATGACAAGCCTTTAAGTGGCGAATTTTTACTTGCGTATCACAGTCAACGTCTTATTTTCCGCAATAAAGAACAAAGCACTGAAACAACTCAAATTGACGAATAATATAAAAAAGGAACCTTACAATGAGCTTACAAAATAAAATTGATTTTGCACTAATCTTTAGCGTTAAAAATGCTAATCCTAATGGCGACCCGCTAAATGGTAATCGACCTCGTACTGATTATGATGGTTACGGAGAGGTATCTGATGTTTGTATCAAACGTAAAATAAGAGATCGACTACAAGAATCTGGTGAGCAAATATTTGTGCAATCAGATGAAAAGAAAACAGATGGAATGCCAAGTCTAAAAGTTCGTGCTGAGTCTGACGAACACGGTTTAGGCAAAGATGCTTTTAATGTTAAAAAAACTACGCCTGAAGAAACCGCGCGTCTTGCCAATGGAAAATGGATGGATGTTCGTACCTTTGGTCAATTGTTTGCTTTTAAGAGTGATAATAAAGACGGGGTTTCAATCCCTATACGCGGACCGGTTTCAATTCAGTCTGCTTTTAGTGTGGAGCCGGTCAGTATAACCAGCATGCAAATCACCAAAAGCGTGAGCGGTGAAGGTGATGGTACTAAAAAAAGTTCAGACACAATGGGTATGAAACACCGTGTTGATAATGCAATTTATGTTGTTTATGTGGCTATGTCTCCGCAACTAGCAGAACGTACAGGTTTTAGTGATGAGGATGCTGATAAAATCAAGCACGT
>CAYQXD010000283.1:0-2099 GCA_964421315.1 uncultured Thiotrichaceae bacterium
GTGTTTGTGTTGATGATGCTGGTACTAATGTTTAATGGGCTGGATCAGATTACCGCTTTTTCTGCGGTCGCCGCGACCATCAATAATCTTGGACCTGGCCTGGGTGAGGTCAGCGCCAATTACGCCAGCCTGTCAGAATTTAATAAATTATTGTTATGTTTTTCCATGTTGCTTGGGCGGCTTGAGATATTTACTTTGTTAGTGTTATTAACGCCTGCGTTCTGGCGTAAGTAATATGAGTATCAAAGATTCCAATCTGGATAGATATCGTTTCCGACTATCACTTTTACATCCACGCTACTGGTTGACCTGGATTGGCCTGAGTATTTTTTTTATGCTCACATTTTTGCCGATGTCTGCCATTGACTGGTTGGGTTTGCGTTTGGGTAAAGTTGCAGCGAGTAAAAATAAAAAACGTTTTAACATAGTTAAAACAAATCTTTCCTTATGTTTTCCGGATAAAAATAATGCTGAAATTGAGTCTATGGTGGTAAAACATTTTCAGGTTCAGTATCGTAGTTTGCTGCATTATTATATTTTATGGTGGAGGCCTGGTTTTATAGTCAGAAAAAAAATCCACAAAATTGGATTTGAGCAAATTTCACGATATCAGAAGCAGGGTAAAAATATTATTATATTGCTGGTACACAGTGTAGGGCTGGATTTTGCGGCAGCAGCAATAGCGATGGATTACAAAGCTAATGCGCCATACAAGCCACTGCGAAGTCCGGTAATAGACTGGCTAATCGCAAATGGCAGGCTGCGCTTTGGTAAACACTATGGCGGTAAATTATTTACCCGTGAAGATGGTTTACGACCACTCATTCGAGAAACCCGGTCTGGTAAAGTGCTGATTTATTTGGCAGATGAAGATTTAGGCGGCAAGAGCTCAATTTTTGCACCCTTCTTCGGCATGCCAAAAGCAACCATTCCATTACTGGGTCGTTTGGCAAAATCATGTGATGCGGTGGTTTTGCCCTGCGTCAGTTGTTATGAAGAGGAACACAGGCGCTACTCAATTAAGTTGCTACCTAAAATAGAAAACTTTCCGGGAGGTAACGACGAGCAGGATAGCCTGAAAATGAATAAAGCTATTGAACATGCAATTGAGCAGTGCCCAATACAATACTTATGGACGTTGAGATATTTTAAAACACGGCCTGAAGGTGAGAGGTCAGTTTATGATTAATCCTGTGGTGACAATTAAGCCGCGAACAGAACCACAATCTGAAAAGTGGTTGTTTAAGCAGTTGAAGCA
The DNA here is from genome assembly GCA_964421315.1 of uncultured Thiotrichaceae bacterium. Taxonomy (GTDB): domain Bacteria; phylum Pseudomonadota; class Gammaproteobacteria; order SZUA-229; family SZUA-229. Next base: position 1,259 of record CAYQXD010000283.1, read on the forward strand.
CGATGTTGGTAAAGCCATTTTAAAATACAATATGATTGAAGATGGCGATAAAGTAATGGTTTGCCTGTCGGGCGGTAAGGACAGTTATCTCATGTTGGAATTGTTGTTGACCCTGCAGAAAAAAGCGCCAATAAGCTTTGAGCTGGTAGCGGTTAATCTCGATCAAAAGCAACCCGGCTTCCCGGAAAATATTTTACCTGAATATCTGCAGAACCTTGAAATCGAGTATCACATAATCGAGCAGGACACCTACAGCATTGTTAAAGAAAAGATACCCATCGGTAAAACCACCTGCGGATTATGTTCGCGCTTGCGACGAGGCATTTTATATTCATTTGCAGAAAAAATAGGTGCCACAAAAATCGCCTTAGGTCATCATCAGGATGACATCGTTGAAACCTTTTTTTTAAATATGTTTTTTAATGCACAGTTAAAGGCGATGCCGCCAAAATTGTTAAGCGACAATAAAAAACATATTGTTATCCGACCGCTGGCATTGTGCAAAGAAAAGGATATTGAAGCTTATGCAGCAATAAAAAAATATCCGATCATACCCTGCAATTTGTGTGGTTCGCAGAAAAACATGCAGCGCCAGGTAGTGAAAAACATGATAGCCCAATGGGAGCAGGAAAATCCGGGGCGCACAGAGATGATTTTTCGTAGCCTGCAAAATGTCAAACCTTCTCATTTGGCAGACAATCAATGCTATGACTTTGTAAATGTTACCAGGCAGGCTTCGGGTGCGTTGTAGTGACTCAATTTAAACTGACAAAAGATGTCAGCTTACGGTCATTAGAAGACATTAAAGATTAAAAGCGTTAGTCCGCGAAACACGCAAAAG
>CAYQXD010000284.1:0-2075 GCA_964421315.1 uncultured Thiotrichaceae bacterium
AAGCGTTGCAATTGTTCTGCGGCAAATATCAGCGGGTTTACTGCGGCGTTAACATCAACAGACCAACCACTAAAACCCACCCTTTAATCCAAATAATGTCTATACTACAGCCATAGTTTTTCAGACACAGAAAAAAGTAACTGGGAATCAGAATAAATTCGTAGGAAGCGAGGTTCTAAACGGAAAAATGTTAGATAAAATAATCTGTGTCATTGGTTTAGGCTATATCGGTCTGCCGACAGCATCACTATTCGGTATAAAAAGCTTTCAGGTTCATGGTGCGGACGTATCTGAATATGCCGTTAATGCTATCGATAAAGGTAAGAAGCAAGACTTGGCTTCATTCGCTGATAATTAAGTATTGTGTCCCCAGAATTCTTTGTGTCCCCAGAATTCTCAATTCCCCGAGAAACTTGCGCAACTACGGATTATCCGTAAAATACAGGCATCACCTTAATTATCTTTTAACTTCGAGGACATCAACATGAAAACAATGCCAGCAACAATCGCCTCAAAGAATTTCGGAAACTATCTCGATACCGTACAACGTGAACCTGTTGTGATAACCAAGAAAAACCGTCCAGTTGCGGTTACATACTCCATTGAAAGAGCGAGAGAGCTTTTCAATTTAGAGCTTGAAGCAGGAATTCAAAAAGGCTTGGCTGATGTTGAGGCAGGAAGAACATTTGAAGCAACCTCAGAGTTTATCAAGGAATTTTCTAATGACTTAAAGGCTAAATATCAGAAAAAATGATAGTCCATTTTACCCAAAATGCCCTCGCTAATCTTGATAGTATTTTCGAGTACCATGCCGATTATAACAATGACTATGCGTATAAATTCAATAACGAAATAATGTCTCTAATAAGAGACAATCTATCGCAATTTTCAGAAATGGGAAGTCTATACAATCTTGAAAAATCAATCAGAAGGCTCGTTTTCGAACGTTATAACGTCTATTACCTACACCAGCCAGATATCGTGTATGTGCTTTTTGTTATTGACGCAAAAATGCATCTGAACACTGAGATTGAAGAACCAGATTTTAAGATTCCTGGTCTTACATAGGCTATGAATAAAGAACTGAAAATCGGACAATACCTTGATGACTCCCTGTGTTAGGGTAGGTTTTATTGTCGTTAATAAATAATAAAACGAGAATATATGGTTTTTTTGACGAATTAATGAGGTGTGCAGGAGTATTGTGAAGCAAGTGACTTGACCCCTTTTTTCGCTCTTTTTTCGCTGATAATTAAGTATTGTGTCCCCAGAATTCTGGCTCCCAGAATTCTGAGAATTCTGATATTTTATTGCTAACGTCTGAAGAGTTAAGTGATTTGCGGTCGAAAATATCGACCACAAAATTAACCAAAACAAGAGCAGTTCCTAAAGTCTTTACAGAAAAAGGCCTTTATATGTTGGCTACTATACTGAAAAGTACAGTAGCAGTGCAAACAACCATAGCAATAATAGAAACATTTAGTAAAATAAGGCAATTGACAGAGGTGGTTTCGAAATTATCGGGTGATATTGATGATGTTAAGAAAAAATCATTGATGGCAAAAAGCGGTGAAATAATGGCAGAAATACTTGATGATGGATTAACGGCAACGGATACAGAAACAACATTCGAGTTAAATTTTGCGGTGTTAAAGCTAAAGCATATCATTAAAAAGAAAAAGGCTGATAAATGAAAGGGATTATTTTAGCAGGAGGTTCAGGCACACGTTTATACCCCATAACACAGGGCGTAAGTAAGCAGCTCACCCCTATTTATGATAAACCAATGATTTTACTATCCATTATCAGTACTTATGCTGTCAGGAATAACAGAGGTATTGATAATATCAACACCAATTGATCTGCCTCAGTTTAAAGCCTTACTAGGTGATGGCAACAGAATTGGTATGAGCTTCACATACAAAGAGCAACCTTCACCTGACGGTTTGGAATTCCCAGAATTCCTATCATCCTGAGGAAGCCGAAGGGCATACCCGTCCACCTAAAACACACCCTTTAATCTAAATGACAGTCTATATATAGATAATAGTTTTTCAGCCATTAATAACAAAAGA
>CAYQXD010000285.1:0-2074 GCA_964421315.1 uncultured Thiotrichaceae bacterium
TGCTATTAAATTCAGCAATGGGTGATTTTCAACACTTAACGGTGACATAGCCTTTATTATTAATTGTTGTATATAAATAGTATGGTTAAGGAATCTATGAAACAAAATAACGATCAAAATAATTAAAAGAAGAAATTGAACATTAATGCAACTTGAGTGATTAAAACGAAAATGCCATCATCTGATTACTGGTCGGCAAAAGTTACTAGCGAAAGCGATGCGCTTGATTTGGAAGAAGGTGTATTTACCTGGAAAGATCCAAAGAAAATTGCTCTGTCACTAAAACAATCAGCAGACACCAGCAGACGTCGCAAGTCAGCTCCATTTCGCTCCGCCATGTCGATGCTGGTCTTTTATATCAATCGTGCAGGCAAAAACCTGAATGAAAATCAGAAAAATATTCTTCAGCAAGCAAAAGATGAATTACGAAAACTTTACGGTAAGTCCTGAAATGCAGTAGCCTAGACTTAATCTGATACATTACAAAATGGCTTTATGATTGATCTGACACAAACTCCTGGGATGAATGACTCAAAACACCCTAAAAGCAGACCTATAAAATTTTAAGTTTAACTTATGAGTACGGCCAACAGCGGCCGGACATAATTGAAAGGTACATCCTATATTGTTCAAATTTAGTTATTCAAGACTTGTAACTATAAACAATCAAGAGGCAAAAAGCGGACACTCAACGGTTGAGTTGATGCCACAGTCGCTTGTTACGTGATTATTTAATGCTTATTCCAATCACTGATCATAACTTTTATTGTTCCTTAAATTCTTGATATAAGCACTTAATTAAGGGAATTTACGTTAAATTTTAAAAGCGTCTAAATTGTTAAGAAAAGCAGAATGGCAAACACAGTCATCACGCTATCTCAAGCAGTTACTAAAAAGCAACCAGGAACACTTGCTAGAACTAAATGAACCAGCCGTAGCGGTTTTTATCGAGAACGTAAATATAAACACTGTGCAGGATGGCAGTGTGAACTTCAGGAATGATGTTTATGGACGGGATACCCCCACTTAACAGCGCCTTTGGCAGTTAGCGGAACGGGGTGTGAATTGAATAATTTTTACCTGATTCGTGATAAAAACCTTTAAAATCGAGATGAACACCCTATATTTAATATGTATTCGGTGCCGCAATTTCACTGAAGGGCGGCGGAGTTGGTTATTATTCCAGTTCTAATTTTGTTCATCTGGATGTAGGTCGGGTTCGATACTGGTAATTAAACCCCCTTTATTTAACACAAGACGACAATTAAGACACCCGCAAGCTCTGGCCCATTACACTGGCGCCAGGCATCAATAGCCATGAATGATTATTCGAAATTTCTGAAAGAAGCCGAAAACATAAATAAAAAATATGCTTCGATTTATTTGAACTGTGAGCTTGAATCACTTGCTATGCCATTTTGGTCATTGGAGGAAATCCAGAATGGATTGCGCTTGAGGCAAGAATGGGAAGTGGATGCTTCATTAATACCGTTTTACGGCGATTGGCATAACCTGTTTTGCCTTAAAGAAAGTACAGGCGAGATTGTAGCGCTGAATGAAAATCGAGAAGTGCTCTGTAAATGGGCTTCCATCAAAGATTTTAAAAGTTGCCTGTCTGAAAAAGAAATTGAATATAATGACCGGCCACAAATAGATAACGTATCGCTTTCTCCTGATCTTTTTGAAAAATCGAATGGATTGAAGAAAAAACATTAATAAAAAACTTTGCTGCAACCCGTTTATACTGGCTACAGACGTAACTAAAGGAGCCTCTGATTCACCCAGACTTAATCAGAGGCTCCTAAAACAACAGGAGCATAAGATGGGATACATACTAGAAGACGACTATTTTCGTGTTGATGTTGATGATCGTTCGTCACTCTACTTTCGTGTGAGTGGCGGAGTAAGACAGGTTGTTGCCACAGGTGACGAAGCCAAAGACGCTCTAATACAAGTCTGGGGACAACCTCATAGCCAGGACGATAAAGGTCACCCGCTCTGGGAGCTTGGCTAGGAGCCTAACCCATCTTTCGATTTAACTGACAAAAATATTATATAAAACAACAAATTACAA
>CAYQXD010000286.1:0-2066 GCA_964421315.1 uncultured Thiotrichaceae bacterium
ATGCCTAAAAAAAACAAAAAATATTTTCTTTGCTTTTTTCGCGTCTTTTGCGTTCTTCGCGGACTAATGTTTTTCAGATTTTCCAACGTCCGCTCAGTGTCGGTTTTGCTCAGACTCGCCGATTCACCTGAGGCTGACCTGCTACTGTGTATACCCGCATCGTTTATGACCCTGGTTCTCAGCAGTAAAACAGCTATCAGGAACATCAGGTTTGAGACCAAAACCACGATTGGAAGTATCATGCGCACAATGCTGATCTAGCATTTTTAATAATGCAAAACCGGAATCATTCTCCTGCACCTTCTCACAAGCCTGTATGCATTGCATGCACTGTGTACAGGTAAACATATTACGCTTCAAACTCCGCGGTTTTAAACGCATTGGACAGGCATGCTCACAGGATTTATCACAGGCCACACACAATGTTGCTCGCTTACGATCAAACCCAACCACCATGGCATCCTTGTTTGCCATCCATACCAGACTTTGAAACAGGCCAACAGCACAACCAAAACGGCAAAACAGATGCCTTGCAAAAGTAAACTCGACAACCAACAGGAGTGTGGCAACAGAAATAAATAGTAGCTGATTGCGAGTCAGCGCGACATTAAATAAATTGCTGTATATTTCTTTTGGCGGCAACAGATATGTCAGCAACACAACCGCCCAGATAAATGAAAATAAAAAAACCGTAAATGCGGTAGCCAGCCACCACCACTTACTGGTTTTTATCAAAGTGCCATCCTGCTGTTTTTCAGGTAATGGTTCTTTATCCCAAATTGAGAGTTTGCCGGATGCTCTGCGCATCAGTGAATTAATCATTTCTACTACAGAAAAATGTGGGCAAAGCCAGCCACAATAGAGCCTGCCCCACTTCCATGAAATAAACATTCCAGCACCAACAACAAAACCAACAGGTAATAGAAATCGCGTAGACACGTTCCAGAACAATTCCATCGGTGACAGAGAGGCATCAATACCTAACACCCATGGCTGCCACAATATAATGAAATAATTCTGATTTAGATCAAAGCGAAAAATATCCAGCACTGGTGCTAGCAGGAACAACACAAAAAATGCCGTTCTCCAGGTTAATCGTTTTTGTTGTAGCGTCATTAGGTCACAATATAAGTCTTCACGTTTACCATAAAAGCCAACATCTCATCTTTCTTCAAAAAAAACATAAATATTATGCACAGCTTTTGTGGCAATAACAGTAGCTAACTTAGCAATTTCAAAGGAATACAGAAACATTCGTGTTAAAGATACGCCTAAGGTTGATTTTATTCAACATGTTTAAGTATTGACATCTGCCGCTAGATTCTTACTCTTATAAGTATCAATCAGTTAATCTGGCTTGTTTGTACACATGGACATACGGCTGCAGAGTCAGCACCCTTGAAAAACACCATTTGGGAGGTGCGTCATGTTGAGACGACTATTCTTTTTGTTCCCCGATGAAAAGCACACACAGCATGCGGTGGATCAATTAATTAAAAAAAATATCCCTGAACGGCACATGCATGCCATATCACGTGGAGTCAAACTCAGCAGTTTGCCCGAAGCCACTGAGCGGCAGAAAAAAGATACCGCATTTCGTGTTGAACGATTTTTATGGAACGCAAACCTGCTGGTATTTGCAGTCGCATTAATTTTATTGATTGCCAGCCTTGCAACAGCAGAATGGTTCTGGTCAGGCTTTGCTCTGGCGATGATGCTCATCACCTTTTTTGCCGGACAACAATTTGTGGTTCGTATACCCGATGTGCATCTAACAGAATTCACCGATGCTTTAGCGCACGGCGAGATATTGCTAATGGTCGATGTTTCACTTTATCGTGTTGCTGAAATTGAAAACTATGTCCATCAACAACATCCAGAAGCAGTTGTGGGTGGTGCTAGCTGGACTATGGATGCCTTTGGTATTTAAGGAACCTCTGATTAAGTGTATTAGTCCAAACTTGATTTGGCAATGCATAAAAGAAACTGAATGGCTGTAACCGACACTGAACGGACAGTCAAAGCGGACAGTCAAAAACTTTTAAAACATTAGTCCGCGAAGAACG
>CAYQXD010000287.1:0-2041 GCA_964421315.1 uncultured Thiotrichaceae bacterium
TTGTATTATAATGGGTGGTTCATTATTTGAGGTTGCCAATGTTTTATTCAGATTCCTTTGATGTCATTGTTATCGGCGGTGGCCATGCTGGCACGGAAGCCGCACTGGCGGCTGCGCGTATGGGTGTCAAAACCCTGCTGCTGACTCATAATATTGAAACTCTCGGTTTGATGAGTTGCAACCCGGCCATCGGTGGCATCGGCAAGGGTCATCTGGTGAAAGAGATTGATGCCATGGGTGGCATAATGGCAAAAGCGGCGGATCGCGGTGGTATTCAGTTTCGTATTTTAAATAGCCGCAAAGGGCCGGCAGTGCGCGCCACCCGAGCCCAGGCAGACCGGGTTTTATATAAAGCGGCAATTCGACAAACACTGGAAAACCAGCCCAACCTTTTTTTGTTTCAACAGGCGGTCGATGATTTAATTGTTGAAAATGTTGACGGTGAACAGCGAGTAACCGGCGTGGTCACCCAGATGGGGCTTAAATTTAAAGCCAGAGCCGTAGTGCTCACTGTGGGGACTTTTCTCGGTGGCTTAATTCACATTGGTGAAAAGAATTTCTCCGGTGGCCGTGCCGGTGATCCGCCTTCTATTGCCCTGGCAAACCGATTGCGTGATTTACCGTTTCGTGTGGAGCGATTAAAAACCGGCACCCCTCCCCGTATCGACGGCCGCAGCATAGATTATTCCGAACTGGCAGAACAGCCCGGTGATACGCCGCTGCCGGTTTTTTCTTATACCGGCAGGGTCAAAGACCATCCTCAACAAATCAGTTGCCATATTACCCATACTAACGAAAAAACCCATGACATTATTCGTGACGGTTTGCATCGTTCGCCGATGTACAGTGGTGCTATTGAAGGCATTGGTCCACGCTACTGCCCTTCTATCGAAGACAAAGTGGTACGCTTTGCTGATAAAACCTCACATCAGATTTTTATCGAACCAGAAGGGTTAACCACGCATGAAGTGTATCCCAATGGCATATCCACCAGCTTGCCGTTTGATATGCAGTTTGAATTTGTGCGTTCAATGAAAGGTTTTGAAAACGCTCATATTACTCGTCCAGGTTATGCCATCGAGTATGATTTTTTTGATCCTCGTGATTTAAAATCCTCATTAGAAACCAAATTTATAAATGGTTTGTTTTTTGCTGGCCAGATTAACGGTACGACTGGTTATGAAGAAGCCGCCGCACAGGGTTTACTGGCAGCCATCAATGCCACGCGACAAGTTCAGCAAAAGCAATCATGGACACCGACCCGCGATCAGGCATACATTGGTGTGCTGGTTGATGATCTGGTCACGCTTGGCACGCAGGAACCGTATCGCATGTTCACCTCACGCGCAGAATACCGTTTGATATTGCGTGAAGATAATGCCGACCTACGATTGACCGAAGTGGCACGAGATATGGGGTTAATCAGCGACCGACATTGGCAGCAGTTTTCAGAAAAACGTGAAGCCATTGAAAAGGAGCAACAACGATTATCCCAAACCAATGTGCAACCAGATTCAACAGCAGGTAAAGCGTTTGCTGCCAAACTGGAGAAGCCGCTAACACGAAATTATAAAGCATCAGATTTACTGCGTCGTCCAGAAATAGATTATGCAGGTTTAACGCAAATTATCGGCACAGGTGATGGCGTGACCGAAAAAGTTGCCGAACAGGTGGAAATACAGGCGAAGTATTCCGGTTATCTAAATCGTCAGTTAGAGGAAATTGAAAAGACCAAACGCCACCAAAAAACCACTATTCCAAATGTCATTGACTATACAACAGTCCGTGGCTTATCGTCTGAAGTGCAGCAAAAGCTCAGTGATCACCGACCCGAAACTATCGGACAGGCAGGCCGTATTCCCGGTGTGACGCCAGCGGCTATTTCTTTATTAATGGTTCATCTAAAAAAATCAGCGTATTAATTCAACGCATAAGTAAGCCTGCCTTTAATAACGATAAAAAATTTACAGTATATGTAAGGTAGCCTTTAATATACGGCAAACAGTAATCCCTCAATAACAAAAATAACAGGGCTGCAACA
>CAYQXD010000288.1:0-2036 GCA_964421315.1 uncultured Thiotrichaceae bacterium
AGGCACGTAAAACCCATGAAGGAAATATAGCTACCTTTTAATTCAGGCTGGCCAATCAGACTTACCCTAAAGCCCGAAATTCTTTATAATGCATAGTCAGATATATATACAGCAGCACATCATTCACACCCGCCAAGGTTTATCATGATATTTTCGTCTTTAGATCTCACCCCTGAACTTCAACAAGCATTGGATAACTGTGGCTATTCTGAGATGACCGCAATCCAGGAACAAGCAATCATACCGGCACGACGTGGGAAAGATATTTTAGCTAATGCTCAGACTGGAACGGGAAAGACAGCTGCCTTTTCAATACCCATTCTTCAAAAAATGAGCGACAACCCGATACCGACAGCCACTGGTGAACCACGCACCCTGATTCTTACTCCTACCCGCGAACTCGCCGAACAGCTGGAAGAAACCATCAAGCGTTACGCACAGTTTTTACCTTTTAGCATTAATGCCTTATACGGAGGGGTAAAATTAAGCGCACAGGAAAAAAAACTTAAAGCCGGCATTGACATTGTTATCGCAACACCAGGTCGTTTGCTAGAACACATGAAAAAAGGCAACGTCAAATTGAGCGGCGTAGAATTCGTCGTACTTGATGAAGCCGACAGAATGTTGGACATGGGGTTTATCAGTGATGTAAATGCCCTACTCGATAAAACACCGGCGAAACGTCAAACCTTATTATTCTCAGCGACCATATCGCAGCCTGTCAAAGCACTCGCCGAAAAAATATTAAACAATCACCTTCTGGTTAGCGTTGCCAAACAAAATGCCATTGCCGAAACATTGGAACATATAGTGTACCCGGTTGGTGAGCACCAGAAGGCAGAATTATTTATCGAGCTAATCGAAAAGCACAACTGGTTCAAAGTTCTAGTATTCACCAGCACAAAAGCACAGGCTGATGAACTGATGTTAAAGTTAAAACCGTTAAAGATTAAAACAGCACTTTGCCACGGCGATAAAAGCCAGGGCTCACGTTGTCGTGCAATCGCAGATTTTAAGAGCGATAAAATACAGGTATTGATCGCAACCGAAGTTGCTGCTCGAGGCTTAGATATCAAAAACCTGGACCATGTCATTAACTACAACCTGCCTTATCTGGCAGAAGACTATGTGCATCGTATCGGCCGAACCGGACGCGCGGGTAGCCAGGGTCAGGCTATCTCATTTGTTAGCAGAGAAGAAGAACGCGCTTTAAGTAATATAGAAAAACTGATCGGTGAACGAATTGCCCGGATTAAACTACCCGGTTATTCGGTAGGAAATCGAGACAAGATATTGAGTAATCTGGCAGAAAAAAGCACCCGTACTAAATCGAACCGAATGAGTAAAACCACCATCGTCAGTAATAAATCTCGGTCAGCTAAAAACAAATAAGGTTTAAGCGCATGGTTTAATCAATTCCCTTCCATTTAAATTTATCGCTGGGTTGATCATCTTTGGGTTGGTCAAGATAAAGTTTCTCAACCATGTTTCTAGCCCACTCATTCTTTCGTAGAAACTTCAAACTGGACTTCACCGAAGGGTCTTTATTAAAACAACGAATATCGATACGAATACCCAGCTCAACCCAGCCATAATTATCAACTAGCTCATTGACAATATGTTCTAGCGTTTTACCGTGCAGTGGATTATTTATCTGCTCTTTACTCAACGATTGAACTCTCTGTCAGATTGGGCCAAAAAAAGTCAGAAATCGCAAAGTCAGCAGCGACAAAATCAATAACCACAGGGATACGCGACATCTGACGAACATTTTCTTTCTGTTTATTAAATTAAGATTCACTCTTTGACGTCAAGCACTGATGTTCGAATCCTGCTGCAGGGCTTAACCATCACTTCAAGATAGAAACTATCAAGATTTTCTGACTCAGCCCAGCTTATCGATTTATTTATTTCAGAGACATGTATCACTTCACTACTCTCTTCATCAACACCAAAACGACAATCAAAGTCCCAGTAGTCAGCATCTTCCGGTAATGTTCTTCTACGCTCTCTTTTTAAATATTTTTTTACTTCGT
>CAYQXD010000289.1:0-2031 GCA_964421315.1 uncultured Thiotrichaceae bacterium
CCAGATGACGTATTGTTAAAGGCCGATAAAATGACCATGGCGCATGCACTGGAAGCCAGGGTGCCGTTTCTGGATCATAAATTTGCAGAATTTTGTGCATCAATGCCCGCATCGTTAAAAATAAAAGGCTGGACAGAAAAACACATTTTAAGAGAAGCCATGAGCGGGCTAGTTCCAAAAGAAATTATTAGTCGTAAAAAACATGGATTTACTGTCTCACTAAAACCCTGGGCGACAAAGGCTGATAACACTATTCGCGAAATATTAACAGAAGAAAACATCAATGAACGAGCCTGGTTCAACTATGCCTCGGTAGACAAATTATTAAACAGCAACCTTGATAACCAATATGTACGCAGACAGGTGACTTCGTTACTGGTTCTGGAAACATGGGCGCAAACGTTTCTTGACCCTGCGACATTGTCGCCTCCTGCATAGAAGGTGGTAGATATGCCTAATAAAGAAAACACATTCGGGCAGTTTGATTTACAACGTTATACCTAATCAGGAAAGGGCTGTCATTATGCAAAAAAATGTTATTTTAAAAGTGGGTCTACAAACTGTACTGCTTCTTTTGGTCATGCTTTATGGCATGATGTTGATGAAATTTGAGCTTCCGCCTTATTCGCTTCTAAAAGACGCATCTAATGCATTTTTATCGAAAAAGTACAACGTAACTCCAAAGGAGTATACTGAAGTTGATGTTGCTGCTCTTGTTTCAATCAGACAATCACAGGATATTTTCAAGCTAAGAAATGAGCTTAGCAATTTTTTGTGGGGTAGCCCGACACTTCCTCAGTCATTCCCAGCAACTATTAACATTAACAAATCACCCGCTGATACGCGTTATACAGATATCACCTCTCTCCGTAATTTAGAAAAACTGGTTGTTACCATGGAGTTTGGTCTGGAGTCACATATCTATCATTTCACTCCAAAAGAACCAAATAATAAAGTTGTTCTATACCACCATGGACATCATTATTATAATGATGTCCATGGTGGTGATTTCTATCTTGGTAAAAAGCAAATAAAAGAATTTCTTGATAAAGGATATTCAGTCGTAGCATTCACCATGCCTCTGGTTGGGCTTAACAACCGGCCAACTGTTCAAATTCCTGCGATTGGTGCGGTCAAGTTGGTGAAACATGACCAGCTGATATTTTTAAAACCCAGGCAAGGTCACCCAATAAAGTATTTTATTGAACCTGTCATCATGGCGTTAAACTATCTTGAAAATAATTATGATTATTCTTCAATATCGATGGTAGGAATATCTGGTGGTGGCTGGACAACCACACTTGTTGCTGCACTTGACACGCGAGTTGAAAAAAGTTTTTCGGTAGCTGGTTCCTACCCCATATATTTGCGTTTAAATTCATCCCGAGATTGGGGAGGAATAATACAAGATTATCCGGAGTTGTATCAGACGGTCAATTACCTTGAGCTCTATGTGCTGGCGGCATATGGAGAGGGCAGAAAGCATTTGCAAATAATAAATAAGTATGACCCCTGTTGTTTTTCTGGCGTGAAGTGGGAAACATATAAAGACATAATAAAAACACTGGTATATCAATTAGGTGAAGGCGAGTACGACTTGTTCCTGGATGATAGCCATAGGCAGCATACGACTTCAGTACTTACAATGCAACAAATCCTCCATGAACTTAATAGTCATCCATAAAAGACATAACAAAGAAAACCAGCATGGAACATTAAAAGCAATGTACAAGGAAATACGAAATGCTTTTAACGTCCCGTTGTTTGTGGCGTTATCTCTTACAAAGAAAGGAACCTCATTGTGCAAAAAAATATTTTTCTAAGAGCAGGTATGTACGTTGCCATTCTTCTTTTGGTCATGTTTTATGGCTTGATAGCGGCAAGATTCGCGCTTCCACCTTATCCGCTTTTAAATGATGGATTTAACGCACTATTATCAAAAGAATACAATGGAATATCAGGGGTTAATAACGGTGCCCCAAGGGACTACACTGAAACTGATGTTGCCGCGCTTGTTTCAATCAGGCAATC
>CAYQXD010000290.1:0-1973 GCA_964421315.1 uncultured Thiotrichaceae bacterium
AAAGCATGCAGGAATGACGCGTAACATATAGTGTTACAGCGACTTTAGCCTTTATTTTATATAATTTTGCTGAGTTTTATGGCTAGTCAGGTTAAATTTTATGCAAGTAATAGACAAACTCAGTCTAAAATCACTTCAATAAACACCTGCCTTTATCAAACACCGGGTCATATGCAAACGCATGGCAGCATCTTCAGTGATGTTATGAAGCAGATGATGTGGGCTAGTCGATTTTTCTATTATCTCATCGAGATCATCACAAAGCTCACGATAATAATCCAGCAGCCGCAAATCAAAACGATGTAATGCATTACTTAGCGGATCTTTACTCTGGCGCTTGCGGATGGTTTCCAAACCATCTTCAAAAACATTACCCAGACACATATGCACGGCTGAAAACAAAGTCGCCCAGCCGTTAAACCAGAGCATCAAATCTTTATCAAAAGTTTCGCCAGCCGTGCCCTTGCCCGCCAGCATTTGTTTTAACAAATCTCTTTCGTTCACGGCTTCATGCAAGGCCATCATATTGGCGCGACCATAAGCATCAATAGTAGTACTGGTAAGCAACATATGCACATCAGGGTACTTTGATAATGCAAAAGTGGCATCTTTAATCAGCGCTGAAGGTTGCTCCGGGTTTAGTGGATTACGCTTCAAACGTGAAGACGGTGCTGAAGACAAAACCTGCAGCTGATGTCCTCGTCGGCCCAGTTCGTTTACCAGGCGAGCAAACACGCCTTTGCGAAACAAATCCATAGAAAAATTTAAATACCCCTGCTTGTGTAATAAACACAATTGAATTTCATCGTTAAATTTCGGCACAGCTTCTACAATGTTTGCTATCCTGGTAACAGGAATACGCTCACTTAGATTTCCATTACGATCAACCACCACTTCCTGATGAAACTCATCAAAACTAATCTGTAACATAACTTTAGCTTTAGGCCATGTCACCAGGCGGCGGCGAATTGCAGCTGCCATTTTCCCCAGTACCTGTTGCGTGATTTCACGACTGTCTGCAAAGTCACCGTTTAGTAAGATGGCAAAGGTGGTCACCTTTTCCATCTTTGCTATGGCATCATAAAAATGCTGCAAATGCTTCGTTAAATCACCACCAGTAAATAATACCGATGAGGTCAACTCATTAATCATCTCATAGAGCGGTGCCGGGTCATCGGTATTGTTCATTAAGGGACGAAAAATAAACATGCAATGTCGGCAGGTTTGTGGACAGCCCATAGCGGGAATAATGCCCAGCTTGCTGAATGATTTAAGCGGCATGGTATCAGGCAGCGCATCCACCAATGCCAGACGTTTTTTATCATCTGTAGCCAGCATATCAGCATAACGATGTTTTTCCTGTTTTGCCAGGTCTTTATAAGCAAGAGCAAACGTTTTGTCGAAAAGATGTAAGGCATTCCACAGCGTTTCGATATATTCCGCAACTGCAATCGAACTGCCTTTCTGCTCAAGAAGTTGCAATAACTGCTGTTGCTGCAGCGGTGCCTGCCCCTGATGTTTTTGCCAATGTGTTATATAACGATGAATAAATTCAGCCGTACTGTTACTGCTTAGCATCATCTCCATTAAAAAAGCCTGTGCGCCATTGGTAAAGGTACTTAAAACTTCTGCCTGATAATCAATATGTACATTTTGTTGCAACCAGTTCCATGCATAAACATAACTCATCAGAAAACTCAGGTTCTGTGTATCATTCTCAGTCAATTTCCGGGTAGATAACAGCCTCTGCAACATAAGCAGCATATCACCGCCAGTCAGCCGATTAACCTCGGTTTTAAAACGCTGGCGCATGGACACCAGATAAGCCTGATGAATATCCTGCTGCGCCTCGATGCTTATAGTGATTTTACTGGATGGGCGACCGGACTGAATCGCAGTGTTAATATGCATGTTTACCTGTACTCAACCTGTTTTTAACTTCGCACCAATTTTACCTGATTTTAAAAACAGGC
>CAYQXD010000291.1:0-1961 GCA_964421315.1 uncultured Thiotrichaceae bacterium
GGACACCTGTTTAATTTTGAAACCAATGTCATCAATGAAATTCAAATTCGTCAAAGTAAACTGACTATTGACTCATTACCACCAAAACAACTCTGCATACCTGTACGTTTTAAAATACGAACACTTGGGGTAATCAACCTTTTTGTCAATGAAACCATAGACATAACTGAAGAACTTGCCTATTTATTACTCTCGATAGGGGCGCATCTTGGTGAATCTATTGAACGCTCTTATCGGGAACATAAAAACCGACAACAACTAATTAAAAATGAACGTAACATAATTGCTAACGAATTACATGACTCACTAGCACAGACCCTGGCATCACTTCGCTTTCAGGTTCGCATCCTCGACCAGGCACTACAACCTGTTAGTAATTTCATGGCATTTAAAACCATCGAATCAGTAGAACATGCACTTGATGAAGCCACCACCGACCTACGCGAACTCATCGCACATTGCCGAGTCCCTATAGACCAACAGGGTCTAGTTCCGGCAGTTAAGCGTGCCGTAGAAAAATTCCGCAACGATACCGGTATACATATTCTGCTACAGTGTGAAGAACAGATTTTACCCTTACCCTCTAATATGGAGCTTAATGCCTATCGCATCGTGCAGGAAGCACTCACCAATATAAAAAAACACGCTAATGCCCATATTGTTCGTGTGTTACTTAGTTATAATAATGACACTATTCACATCCTGATAGAAAATGATGGTAAGGGTTTTGACCAGAAAAAAATACACAGCTCAGAGGGTGAGCATCTCGGTTTAACCATCATGAAAGAAAGAGCAAAACATCTCGGTGGGGAACTTAAGATTGAAAGTGAACCCGATGAGGGCACACGAGTAGAACTTAAATTTTATTACAAGGACAATGATAAAAGCAATGATTAATGATTAATGATTAATGATTAATGATTAATGATTAATGAGCAGTGGCACAGGGATGTGGCGTTTACGAACCAAAGGATGGAAAGGATGGAAAAACAAACAACTATCAGTTAAGATTTGTCTTTGCTTTTCATTAACCATTAACCATTATCTTAAATGCTATGCGCGTAATAATTATAGATGACCATGCACTATTTCGAGACGGCCTAAAAGGTCTACTGGAGCTGCGAGGTATTGAAGTTGCCGGTGTTGCCGCTGACGGCATAGAAGGCATCGAACTGGCAAAAAAAATTCAGCCTGACATTATTCTGCTGGACTTACGAATGCCAAACCAGGGTGGGCTGGATACACTACCAATATTGCGCAAAGAGCTGCCGACCATACCCGTGGTTATGCTCACCACCAGTAATGATGAAAGTGATTTAATCAAAGCCCTACGCACCGGCGCACAGGGGTACCTGCTGAAAGATATGGAACCCGAAGAACTGGTCGGTGCCTTACGTGATATTGAAAAAGGCAAAAATGTGGTTGCCGCAGACTTAACCGATGCACTAGCTAGAATGGTACAGGGTGAAACCACCATTGACGATGACGAAGGCCCATTTTCAGAGCTGACACCGCGTGAAACCGAAATTCTTTGCTTGCTTGCCGAAGGTCAGAGCAACAAACTTATAGCCAGAAACCTGGGTATCTCTGATGGCACCGTCAAATTACATGTAAAAGCCATCCTCAGAAAATTGAGCATCCATTCTCGCGTAGAAGCCGCCGTGATGGCTGTTGAGCATGGTTTGCGCAAGAAGAATAAAGAAAAAAATTAAAAACAAATGCAGTCCGCGAATAACGCAAAAGACGCGAAAAAGCGAAAAAAATGCAAATATATCTTTGTTATTACAATGCATAAATCAATTTTATCAATGTATTGCGTTCACATGTTTACTTCACGTCTTACAAAAACATGAACTAATAAATTGTTTGTTGTTTTTTTCGCGTCTTTTGCGTTTTTCGCGGATCAATTTTTTCTTTTCATATCTATTTCATATCTATATTAGAAACTTAAAAATGAAAAC
>CAYQXD010000292.1:0-1887 GCA_964421315.1 uncultured Thiotrichaceae bacterium
GTCGCCATCGTAACCTATGAGGCGCTGCGACAGAATCAGTTTGCTGGTTTGTTTTAAAAGGTATCTATAATAACTCCACCCCTTCATCTGTCCTTAACGAATCAAGTGTATTTTATGTGGTGTTTCAAGATTTCCCCAGACGCGATCGGCAGTAATAACTTTACTTTGTAACCTCTGCCCGGTAGCAAGACAGGCTCGGTCAGCTAATGACAGCCCCAGGTTGTTACATGATGACCAAAGTGTTGCGCAAAGTTGAGCATCTTCTTCTGTAAATTGAATAATGGTTAAACCCAAAGCTTTTAATGAAGTTTTAATCTTTTCAAGATGGACATCTGATCTTTCCAGTTTTTGTAATACCTCAGACCAGTTTACGCTTGAAATAACACAACGGTCTATATGTTGCTGAACATAATCACCGCCGATTTCGTTGTGTATAGCTGCAAGCAGTGCAGAGGCATCAAGCACCCATGTTTGTTTCAATGGTCTTCCTGCCTGGCAGCCGTCCTGCGTTCCTTTATCAGCTCCTGAACCAAATCAGTTTCCTGTGGAATACTGGCACAGGCTTTATGTATTGAGCGCCAAAGTTGATCTTTGGACTCCATAATCAATCGCCCGTTCTCCACCCATGCAACAAGCTGTGCCCCCGGCACTATTGCTAGCTTGTGACGCAAATTGGCAGGTATTACAATTCTACCTTGCTTGCCAACGGATAATTCAACTGTCTGCATAGTAAAACCTCAATGTAGCGTGCCACAATTATAACAACAATGTGGCACATTGTCATCACCAAGCCAAAGGAATAGAGGCCAAGTGCGTTATTCACTAATCATTTTTATAACTTGAATTTTTAATACTTTGTCTTCATCAAGCAGGTGCTTTAATTTTTGTATCGTAGCAGGAATACTACCCACACTTTTTAGACTAAAAGCTTTTGCAATTTCAGCCAATTTCGCATCACATTTTTCTTGCGCTAAATACATAGCGATCCATCTTGGTGTATTTCTTGTGACTTTACCCCTTTGACTTTTCTTTATTGATGATGCACTCACTTTAAATTGCTCACAAACTTCATTTATTATTTTTTCAATGCTGGGTTTAAACTGCCGAATCATTTTTTTACTCAAATCTTGCTGCTCGACATTTCTTTGTTTATATGCCCAATCTCTAAAGCTTTCGCTACCCAAAAAAGGCATTACATTCTCTTTCCCATAAAATCTTGCTAATTCTTCATCATTGCCTTGTTCTACAAATGCTTGATATTTTTTATTTATTTTTGTTTTTACATTAAGTTGACTAAGCGCTTCTAATGGATACAACCATTCTGGTGTTGCTGTTTCAACAAGATAACTTCGATAACTACTCCATTGATACTGTTCCGCCTTTTTTACCATGCCTGCATCTACCGGATTTAAATGAATGTAGCGCGATAACTGTAGTTGATAACTGTCTTGCTCTATCAGTATGGCTTTATACCTTCCTTTGAATAGTGATCCATCCGTTTTTTTCATTCGATTGTGACGCTGTGTGTAGACACCGTTGATATGGCGCATTGCCCGACCTAAATTTCCTTCTGGTGTCTTTATCATTAAATGGTAATGATTGCTCATTAAGCAGTAACATTGTATTTGTATCGCAAAACGTTTATGAGCTTCTGCTAATGTATTTAAAAATAACCGGTAATACTTTTCATCATGATATATTTCTGCTCTGGCACGCCCTCGATTCATTACATGATAACAGGCATCTTCGTATTCAATTCGTAGTGGTCTTGGCATGCTGTAAGTCTATCATAAATAAAATGATTAGTGAATAATGTACTTGACCCCAGTTCTCTGGCCGCAGTGCTGCCAGTGCGCTGCAGTTCGTTTGCGACATTGATTATTTTAT
>CAYQXD010000293.1:0-1827 GCA_964421315.1 uncultured Thiotrichaceae bacterium
AAGGTAAAACCTTATATGTATTTATCTAAATTTCAATTAAGCACATTAAAAGAAAACCCTTCTGACGCAGAGATTATCAGCCATCAGTTAATGCTGCGTGCCGGACTGATTGGCAAACTTGCTTCTGGACTTTATAGCTGGCTGCCACTGGGTTTGCGTGTAATGCGTAAAGTCGAAAAAATCGTTCGTGAAGAAATGAACAACAGTGGCGCGCTGGAACTGCTTATGCCTGCAGTACAGCCCAGTGAATTGTGGCAGGAATCCGGTCGCTGGGAACAATATGGCCCGGAACTATTACGCTTAAAAGACCGCCATGGCCGTGAATTTTGCTTTGGGCCAACGCATGAGGAAATTATTACCGATATAGCACGCAAGCAACTGTCCAGCTATAAACAGTTGCCGGTAACCTACTACCAGATTCAAACCAAATTTCGTGATGAAGTGCGCCCGCGTTTTGGCGTGATGCGAGCGCGTGAATTTATCATGAAAGATGCCTATTCATTTCACACCAGTCAGAAAAGCCTGCAGGCAAGTTATGATGTAATGTTTCAGACTTACAACAATATCTTTACCCGTCTGGGTCTGGAGTTTCGTGCAGTAATAGCCGACAGTGGTGCTATTGGTGGCAACAGCTCACACGAGTTTCACGTGCTTGCCGACTCCGGCGAAGATGCCATCGCTTTTTCCAGCGAAAGTGATTATGCCGCTAATGTGGAAAAAGCCGAAACCCTGCCACCAGCCACACCACGCCCGCCAGCGACCGCTGATATGGCCAGTGTTGATACGCCAGATCAAAAGAGCATAGAAGAAGTCAGCCAGTTTCTTTCCATACCAGCTGAGCAATGTCTTAAAACCTTACTGGTTACCGGTAGCGAGGAAAACTCCATCGTTGCGCTAGTGTTACGTGGTGACCACGAACTCAATGAAATTAAAGCCGCACACCTTAACAGCGTTGCTGACCCACTGTGTTTTGCCAGTGACGAGCAGATTAAGCAAGTTGCCGGTTGTGCAGCAGGATCATTAGGCCCGGTCAATTTAAAAATAAAAATCATCGCCGATTATGCGGCTTTACACTGTGCTGATTTTGTCTGCGGCGCTAATGAAGATGGTAAACATTTAACCGGTGTGAACTGGGAGCGTGACTGCGCCCTGCCCATCGCTGCTGATATAAGAAACATTGTTGAAGGTGATGCCAGTCCTGACGGCAAAGGCACTTTATCTATTGTACGTGGCATCGAAGTGGGTCATATCTTCCAGCTCGGCAAAAAATACGCCGAGGCAATGAACGCCACAGTGCTAGATGAAAACGGCAAAGCTACTACCATGAGCATGGGCTGTTACGGTATCGGTGTCACGCGTATTGTTGCTGCTGCCATTGAACAAAATCATGATGATAACGGCATTATCTGGCCGACCAGCCTTGCCCCGTTTGATGTTGCTATTGCACCGATTAACATGCAAAAGTCTGAACAGGTTAGCAAAGCCGCAATCAAACTGCATGACGAACTCACTGCAAAGGGGCTGGATGTTCTGCTCTATGATGAAAAAGCTCGTTTAGGCGCTATGCTGGCAGACCTGGATTTAATTGGCATACCACATCGTATTGTTATCGGCGACCGCGGCTTAAAAGAAAATAAAGTGGAATATAAAAAACGTGATGCTAAAGACAGTCAGGATATTGCTGTTGATGAAATTGTTGGTTTTTTAATAAGTGTCAGATATGGAATGTCTGGTTTCGACACATAGCAGACGTTGGAAAAACTGAAAAACACTAGTCCGCGAAGAACGCAAAAGACGCGAAGCATCGTTCCTGCGCTCCATGCGCCC
>CAYQXD010000294.1:0-1749 GCA_964421315.1 uncultured Thiotrichaceae bacterium
TAATGGCCCCAGGTGGTTTCTGGTTAACAGCCCAAACCTGGATTCTACCCAGCTTTTCAAAACTGCGCCTTCCCTGCCATCAGGATTAAAGCTCCAGCCACGCAATAAACCTCGGTAATCATTCTTGCTGTGTTTTCTGCTGTTGCCAGTTATTTGCAAACCAGCCTGTTGTGGCTTATCCAGCAAAAAGCTTGCAGCCATGTAAGCCTTAAACTGCTGACCACGTTTTGTTGCAGATTGAATGGTTTTTAAATCATCAAATAATTGTTTATGCAATTCATGCACATTGTCTAGCACCAGTGCCACGGGATGGTGTTGAAAAGTCAGGCTGCCCAGCACTGCTGAAGGGATATTGCAGTGATTGATTGGTAAGTACGCATACCCCGGCAAGGATGAATTTATTGTCGTGTTTTGTTTGTTTTCAGCCATACATATTAATTTGTTGTAGCAAAACCTACCTTAAAACAACACAATAAAAAAATAAATTACTGTAAAAACAATGCGTTACAGTAAATAATATTTTTGGCACGTTGCTTGCTTTATGGTTCTACAGGAATGTTTCGAGATAAAACGAACACACTTAAATTAATAACCTTTTTTAGGAGAAGCAAAATGCCAATTCGTCAATGTGCAATATACGGTAAAGGTGGTATCGGTAAGTCAACTACAACTCAAAACCTGGTCGCTGGTCTGGCTGAACTGGGTAAAAAAGTCATGATTGTTGGTTGCGATCCCAAGGCAGATTCTACTCGCCTTATTTTACATGCCAAAGCACAAAACACCATTATGGAGATGGCGGCTGAAGCCGGCACGGTTGAAGATTTGGAGCTGGAAGATGTATTAAGAACAGGTTATGGCGATATTAAATGTGTCGAGTCAGGTGGCCCGGAGCCTGGGGTAGGTTGTGCGGGTCGGGGTATTATCACTGCCATTAACTTTCTCGAAGAAGAGGGTGCTTACGAAGAAGATCTGGATTTTGTTTTTTACGATGTTCTAGGTGATGTGGTTTGTGGTGGTTTTGCTATGCCCATCCGTGAAAACAAGGCGCAGGAAATCTATATTGTTTGCTCGGGTGAGATGATGGCGATGTATGCGGCAAATAATATCTGTAAGGGCATCGTCAAGTATGCCAATTCAGGCAGTGTTCGCCTTGCTGGTTTGATTTGTAACAGCCGTAATACAGCACGTGAAGATGAATTGATTATGGAGCTTGCCCGTCAATTAGGTACGCATATGATCCACTTTATACCTCGTGACAATGTAGTACAGCGTGCAGAGATACGCAGGATGACGGTTATCGAATACGATCCGACCGCAAAACAGGCGGCTGAGTATCGCACTCTGGCACAAAAAATCATTGACAACAAAAATATGATTATACCAACACCGATTACCATGGATGCACTGGAAGAGCTGGTGGTGAATTTTGGTCTGATGGAGGACGAAGACGAAAGCGTCATCATCGGGCAGCCCGCCAGTGCAGAGACGGCTTGTGCAGAGACGACCTGTGTACAGGCATAAGCATTGCTTAATTACTGGTAATTATTTAGCTCAATAAACATGAGCTGTAACAGTTCAGATTGACCGTGATTTGACTAGTTAAAATTACTCATACCAGTTGATAACTGGTATTGATAACTGGCGATAGTGCCAGGAGATAAAATTATGTCAACAATAATGACAAGTGAAGAAACCAAAACGCTGATTCAGGAAGTCCTTGAAGTCTACCCGGAAACAGCAAAAGAAGAT
>CAYQXD010000295.1:0-1743 GCA_964421315.1 uncultured Thiotrichaceae bacterium
CCTGACTGCTTCACATAGTCTTTAATTGCCATCATAAATATTGAGCGCATTTTCATGTTTTGCGCTTCTTCAGGCCTATCTTCCAGTGCGTCCCAGACGCTGTTATAAGATTTCATGATTTTATTTCCTTTAATCGTTGCCTGGCAAGATCAATATCTTTCTGCTCTGTTTTTTGCGTTTTCTTCTGAAAAGCATGCAATACATAAATAAAGTCTGCGTACTTCGCTATATACATCACTCGAAATACTCCGCCTTTTTCCTTAATGCGTATCTCCTTAACACCTACACCCACGCTATTAAATGGCTTCCAGTCATCAGGGTCGCGTCCCCGTTGCACTTGATCCAGTTGATGCCCTGCTTCTTTTTTAGCGTCCAGCGGAAACCGCTTAATAACCTCTAACGCGTTCCCTGTGAATACAATCTCCTTCATGCCATGAATTATATAAGAACCGATATGCTTATACAAGTACTGATATAACTTTAAAAATATATATGGGCGCTTAGGAATAAATCCTCTAAGAATCTATTACTCTGGTAATCATAAGCCAGTTCCAGGCTCCTGAAAGAACTCGAATTTATCTCAGGCACCCGTAAACTGAAGTTCTCACACAAAAGAGGAACCAGCTCATGAAACTATACTGCGGAATTGACTCTATTGATTTTTGTGTCCCCAGAACTCGTTCTTTTAAAGCGGATAATTAAGTATTGTGTCCCCAGAACTTCCCCAGAACTTCTTTTCTGATATGGTTTAATACCTGTTTCGCATACTCAAATATTAATGTTGGCTGTTTCAGTTTACGACTGAAAGCTAGATTATTTCACCTAAAGTTGTTTTATAACACACTAAAATCACAATTAGGGACATTATTTAACATGCCTCTGCATGTTATTTAAAAAGGCAAGAGACAAGATCTGATCCCAGCCATGCTATAACCATTATTCATAAAAAATTGCAAATATAATTAAAATTCATAGACAATAATCGTTTTTCATGAAATGATGGCCACTGAAATTAATAATTAAAATTCACGGATATGGCAAATTATAATCAAAATTCACGGCCTGTAACTGTTTTTCATGCTTTTCCCACTTTGGAAGAGGGATCGACGATTGCAGGATATGCAGCATTGATTGAAGGGCATGAGCTATTAGTGCCTGCTCCAGATTATTTAAGTGCAATAGGGATAAAACATAAAAGGTACGATAAAGGACGATGGCATATTTTTACGCCACGGCACAAACCTGATGATACTCTGCGTGGGCACCTTACATTTGCGCTGAAACATGAAGGTGTTGACCTGGCTGTTCTCAAGGCTTTGTTTTTATCGATTGAGCAAGAAGCTATTGTCAATATTGTTCGCTTAGAACCAACGGGCTCATATAGCAGGAGAATATGGTTTTTATATGAGTGGTTATGTGAGAAAGAACTCGATATTGAGGATGTGAAGCAAGGTAACTTTGTCGAAATTATTAATAGCGCACTTCAATATCCGGGGCAGCCTCGTGATTCAAAACGTCACCGCATTCGCAATAACTTACCTGGAACCCGTCAATTTTGCCCATTGATCAGAAGAACGGAAAAGCTTGATCGTTTAATCGGCTTAAATTTGTCACAGGTCGCTTTCGATCATATCGGTAAAACACACACAGACCTTTTGAGCAGAGCTACTGCTTTTCTTTTATTAAAAGATTCAAAGGCATCCTACAGCATCGAGGGAGAGGCACCATCACTTAACCGCATTG
>CAYQXD010000296.1:0-1418 GCA_964421315.1 uncultured Thiotrichaceae bacterium
ACACAACTCTTTAAGCGCTTTAGAAATTGCTCAATTATTTTTGTTAATTCCTATACGGACTAAGTTTGAATTGTCAGAGCTGTAAAAATCATTAAAAAAGTATTGTTGGGCCATTATAGCAGTTCGACCAGGAGATAAAAAAAAGCCACCTGTGATGGTGGCCAATTGACACGCAGTTATTATTATAAGTAATTTTGTTAACTGAAAAATCTACAGTGAGCTGCCTTTCGGATAGCACCTATGAGAATCATTTGGTTTTTCAGCTGCAAGTGAGGTTGCATACAGTATGTATTATTTACATTTGTTAGCATTATTTTTTAGTCTGTAAACATCCCATTTAAGAGGCTTTCTGCCTCTCTCCACATATTTACCACTTTTATGCTGTTTTAAGATAGCAGAAAAACGACAAAAATTATCACAAATCCGACATTTTCAAGTGCGTCAAAATAATATCATATAAATACAAAGAGTTAGAGCTTTGGTTGTGAGTGAATTTAGGCTGTATTTCTTGTTTTATATAAGCAACTAATGGTTTGGGCTAATTATTGAGCAACTCAAAACTTAATGATATATACGCAAAAAGAGCCTCTTTAAGGCGAGATTAGATGAAAAAATAGATTGTTTTTACGACGAAAGCAAAAAAACAGTGCTAAACCATTAGTTTTCTTATACACTGGAAAAGTGCACAAGGCATAAATCAACAAAAACAACTATGTTAATTCCTTATTTTTCAGTTAGATAAGGTTGTTTCTCGCGTTTTCGGTGTGTAAGGATACCATGCGAAAATCAAGCTTATTCAATCGCAGAGGTTAGTGATGAACTTTTTTCCAAGCACTCAAATCGGAAAAGGGCGTCGACTTGTTGGCTTGTTAGGCGCCAGCTTATTGATGTTAAATGGATTTTTGCCCGATACAGCAACTACAGATAGCCTGAAAACTAAAAGCTTCCTGGTTTCCGGACAAGACAGTCAAAGTAAAATTCTTAACGTTGGTGGGCAAATTACCCATGAACTTAAAGTGATAGGTGCGCTGGCGGCCAACCTGACTATCTCTCAAGTCAATCTTCTTAATACCCAAGGTCTTAAACTCTTGCCCAACTATAGCGTTAAAGCTGACGGCTGGGCCATCGGCTTGCGTGTTAGTTTTTCTCCTGCCTCAGCCAGCCAAATGAGCAATGCCTCTCAATTACATGACGTCGGTATTTATGGTGACGGTGTCACTATCGTGGTGCTCGACAGTGGCGTTAAGAGTATGAATGGCATTCGCCAGGACGCTTATGGCCGCCAGCGTGTTTATGGTACTTACGATGCCATTCGCAATAAAATTTCTATGAACGACGATGAAGCCAATGGTCACGGCACCCACGTCACCAGTGTTGCAATCAATAGTGAGCGGGATATTAGTGGTAATTTCTATGGT
>CAYQXD010000296.1:1446-1679 GCA_964421315.1 uncultured Thiotrichaceae bacterium
ATCAGCGTTAAAGCATTCGACCAACACGGAAGAGGCAATTATGCCGATGTCATTCGCGGTATCCAGTGGGCGATTACTTATAAAGACAATTACAATATTCGCATTCTCAACATGTCTTTTAGTAGTGAACCTCGCTCAATGTACTGGGACGATCCACTTAACATAGCCGTCATGAAAGCGTGGCAGGCAGGTATTGTCGTGGTTGCATCAGCGGGAAACCGGGGGGTTTCCCC
>CAYQXD010000297.1:0-1676 GCA_964421315.1 uncultured Thiotrichaceae bacterium
CATTGTTAATGCTATGTTTTGTAGCAGTATTCGTGGGCATCTTACCTTAATTTCTTATAACTGTATGTGATATATGATCTGTCCTTAGGTGATTTTTAATGGTTTTTTTATCGATTAAACTAGCCTTATTTGTGTCTCTGTTTTTAATTATTGCAACGGCAGGCGCTGAGGTGGCCGAGAAAAAAATCCATGCATATTTGGCGGTTGAAGAAGAGAATCCAGAAGCTAAAACCAACCGTGATACATTAACCGAAGATAACAAGTTAAACACAGAAGAATATAATATTTATAGAAAAGAACATCCTGAAAATCCGTGTGATCGAAGTTTAGATGCCTATGACTATGATGCATTCTGGTATGACAGCGCTCAGATTTATATTAACTCAAAATTTTGTGAACCTGCATTATGGTTTGATAACTTTTTTGCAAATGACCAGGTTTTTGAAGAAGGCGCGGCTGGCACCTATATTCGCTGGCGTAATGATTTTACTTATGATGAAGAGGAGTATTTTGAATACAAGATGCGGCTAGTGGCCAGTGTGGAATTACCGGGAATGGAAAATCGTTTACGACTGACATTTGAAATTGATGAGGACGAAGGTTTGCGTGATATTGCTCCTGGCAGTGGTGGTGACACGGAAAACAGCCTGGGTCTGCAGTTAGATTTTATAAGAACCGCGCGCTCAAAGTTTAATGTCAGTGTTAGTTTTAAACCAGGAATCCGATTTCGTTATCGCTATACCTATCCTGTTTATGAAACCATTACTTTACGCCTGACTCAGGAAGTTCAGCGAGAGAAGTCTGTACATAGTGCGAAAACACGGTTCGATTTTGAAAAACTGTTTGATGATAGCTTTCTTTTCCGTGCGACTACAGAAGGGAAAATATCGGAAGATTTTGAAGGCGTTGACTGGCTGCAGGCACTAGTACTGTATCAGCGCATTAATAAAAAAACCTCATTAGCGTATGAAACCAGTGTTGCCGGTATATCTCAACCACATTGGCAGGCAATAAATTATCGGCTTGCGTTACGTTTTAGAAAAAACTTCCATCGTGAATGGCTGTTTTATGAAATCGCACCGGAAATGACCTGGCCAATAACTTATGATGAAGGTCGCCGGTTTATAGAACAGCCGCGCCGCTCGAAGTGGCAGCTGTTTTTCCGTCTGGAGATCCATTTTGGAAATGCACAAAAAAAACGTTATAAAGATTATAGCGATATAAGGTAAGCAGGTAGCAACTGTAAGATTCTTAATTGGAGTTGTTTTAAGGGTTAATTAGTGAAAAACAGTAAAGTTAAATTGATATGAATAGTGTTCGATTGTATTACATTCAAAATCAGGGAGAGAGTGATCTGGCAAAAATAGATACGGCACGAGTGGAGCAATGGTTGTCAGTGCTGTCTGAGCAAAAGCAGGCATCCATTCAGCGCTTGTTGAATTATCCAAATCGTGTAACGTCACTGCTTGGGCTGCGCCTACTCAGCCTGTGCGCACAGGACGAAGGCATTAGACGTTTCAAATTAAGAGACGTGCAATATCCAGATAAAGGAAAACCCTTCTGGAAAAATGAGAATCATTATTTTCCTGACTTCCGCAAAAGCACTACACACTAATTCTGACAATTCTGACAATTTTATATAAATCAATAAGTTACGAATTTTCAATCTGAGCTTC
>CAYQXD010000298.1:0-1674 GCA_964421315.1 uncultured Thiotrichaceae bacterium
AGCAAACATTCCCTTAAAAAAATACAAATAGGGAATACCAATAAACCTTAATCCCTACATAGAAAACAGTAAAAGTTAAAAAGCCCTGGCTGTATAATGGTTTGCGACGAAACACACCATCACCCAACGGGTGCAACAACCAAGGCTTATGAATATTCTACCGTACAAACTCGATACAACCAACGACCAATTAACTTCACGTGCTGGATTACTTGTCATTGCCCAGCTAATGCAATCAATAAATCTGTCAGAGCGCATAAACAAACACTTCCCGTTACCTGAAAGCAACCGTGGATTCAATCCGTCAGTTTTTATAGAGACATTAATACTGATGCAACATGAAGGCAGTTTTCATCTGGATGATGTTCGCAACATAAATGATGATGAGGCGCTAAGAGCCGTATTGGGGCTTGATAAAATCCCGCAAGCTAGTTCACTTGGCGCATGGTTACGCAGAATGGGAAATAACGACCAAAGCACTGCATCATGGGTAGAGGTCAACAAAGCCGTATTAAAATCGTCATTACATCTTCGTAAAGCGGTAACGCTTGATATTGATGCCTCAGAAGTGATCGCTAACAAAGCCAATGCACAATGGACGTATAAAAATAACAGAGGATATATGCCAATGGTTGGGCATATCGCTGAAACAGGGCAGGTTGTTGCCTGTGACTTTCGAGAGGGAAACGCCTCACCAGCGCGGGAAAATCTGGAATTTATCAAGCAATGCCAGCAATCATTACCCGCAGAATGTTATGTTCAGTCACTACGCATTGATGCGGCGGGTTACCAGAAAAAAATCATTGAATATTGCGATGACAAAGCGATTGACTATGCAATCAGAGCAAAGATGAGCGCAAGCATTAAAGAACAGCTTAGTGAACTAACAGATGCCCGTTGGCAGCCACTGATAGACAAACAAGGAAACATCATTAAAAACCAGGATACTTATCGCATGGCTCACTGGATAAGTGACTACGAAAAACCCTTTACTCTGATCGTTCAACGCACACGAATAAAAGGACAAATAGACCTTGATTTAGATATTGCCAATAATGATGAAGAACTTATTACACAAGGTTATGTTTATCGCGCCATCGCAACCAATCGTGAACAACTCAATGATAGTCAGCTTATCCACTGGTATAACCAGCGAGCCGAAGATAGCGAGAACCGCATAAAAGAACTCAAGCTTGATTTTGGTGGTGATGTATTGCCCTGTTCTGACTTTAAAGCCAATGCACTGTATTTTTTAATCGCTGCGCTGTCGTACAATCTATTTGCGCTTATGCGTCAACTGCTTCCCCAAAGCATGGCGCAGCATCGAGTCATCACCATACGATGGCGTTTATATGCAATAGCCGCCAAAGTCGTTAAAACGGCAAGGCAGGTTTTTGTAAAACTACAGGAAAAACATAGTCAACTTTTAGAGCAAGTCCTTAATGCGTTAAGGAGGTTTGACCCACCACCGGTTTAAATATTAAAAAACAAACAAAATCAGTGACTGCAGGATAGATCCGCCCGAAATATGCAAATACAGTAAAAGACCATGTTTACAGCATGGTTTTTTGAGTAAAAAGCATCTTTATATCGGCTGAGGCACTACGCGCCTATAAAAAACTTGAAGATTTAGGCGAAAATAATGCTAACTACGTTTCTATGTAGGGATTTGGG
>CAYQXD010000299.1:0-1666 GCA_964421315.1 uncultured Thiotrichaceae bacterium
GTAAACTTATCATTATTTTTGCTTTTTTCGCGTCTTTTGCGTTCTTCGCGGACTATTGATTTTGAATGCCCGCTAATGACCGTAAGCAGCCAAATATCATTTAATTGATTTTAGAGCCACTCAACTCCCAGGCATAAGCACAATCCAGTTCAGATAAAACCGCGACCACCCCGGTTTCTCCATCCTCCAGCATGGCCTGCAATGGACACCGGTTCTTTAATCTTACATGCGGCGCGGCCATCCAGTGTGCGCCCATCTGTAAGTTTCTGGGGTAGGTGGTTCTTAATGCATCAATAATGCCCAACAAAAATGTCACTCGACAGCGCACGTTTGCATCGTCAGGAAACGGTGTGTCTTTTCGGTATCTCGCCAGATGACGGCTGCGCTGTGTTTTTGGGAAATCCAGAACGGCAAGTATTTGTTCGCCGCTAAGCCCCCATTCGTCCAGTGCATTCATCACTTTCTGGGTGCGCATTAACTGTTGTTCAGGACTTATATTTTGGTTTACTATAGACATAGTTGTTAAATAAAATGAAGTGTTTGCTTCACTAAAGTAGTAGAAATGAGCAATAATTTTATCATGTTTACCCCCTGTCAATAACCACAGGAAAATTCATGGCTATAAGATCCGTACTCCGTCTTGGCGATCCGCGCTTGCTTCAGGTTGCGACTGAGATTAGCAAATTCAATGACCCAGAGCTCGATGCTTTAATTGAAGACCTGTTTGATACCATGGCAGCAGAAGAGGGTGTAGGTCTTGCCGCGCCACAAATTGGTTTCGGTTTACGTGTGGTTATTTTTGGCTTTGATAATAATCCACGTTATCCAGATAATGATGCTGTGCCTAGGACCGTGCTCATCAACCCGAAAATAACCCCGCTATCGAAGGATAAAGAAGATGGTTGGGAAGGCTGTTTGAGCGTACCGGGTATGCGTGGTGTGGTTTCACGTTATACGCATATTCGTTATACCGGCTTTGATGCGACGGGTGCTGCCATTGACGTGTCTGCCACTGGTTTTCATGCTCGTGTGGTACAGCATGAGTGTGACCATCTTGATGGCATTATTTATACGCAACGATTAAGTGATGCTAAGAAATTTGGTTTTACTGAGGAGTTACTCAATAGTGGGCAGTTAGGTTCTGCTGGATGCCCTGAATAAGTAAATGCTTATATATTTGCCTGAGTATATAAAAACATTTTACATCTGCTATATAGTAAGCAACATAAACCAGTCAACGCTGGAACATCAATACAAATCATCGGTCTGAATACCACTGAACCTGTCCATTCGAATGCTACGAGCACTACTATGAAGCATCACATTATTATATTTTATCTTACTGTTGTGTTATTGGGCCTGTCTCCCGCAGTAGCAACCAGTTTACGACCCGTCAGCCTGGAGCAACTTTCTACCCGCGCAACATTGGTTTTTTATGGCGAAGTGTTAAATAATCAGGTGAAACAGGATGAGCAAAGCGGGCAAATTGTCACTTTTACTGAATTTAAAGTGATTGATTTAATTAAGGGCAATGCTGGACAAACACATACTATCAAACAAATTGGTGGTTTTCTAAAGAACAGCAATACCACGCTTCGTATTCATGGCGTGCCAAAGTTTCAGGTGGGTAACAGCTATGTGGTGTTTTTACCGACAAAATCAAAAT
>CAYQXD010000300.1:0-1610 GCA_964421315.1 uncultured Thiotrichaceae bacterium
ATAAAATTGTCAGAATTGACAGAATTAGTGTGTAGTGCTTTTGCGGAAGTCAGGACGCAAACTAATTTAAAAACAGCGCTACGTTTTATATTACTCATTTACTTCTCCTTGTATTTGCTCTGAGTTTATTATGTGTTAAGCAATTTGCCAGAGCCATCAAAAAGCCTAACGGTTTAATACATACAAGCACACTACAGTTTACTGATTTATCTCATTCTATTTTTATGTTTCTGTTAAATTTTTATTGCAAAACCAGGATTATGTTACAGAGGTTTGAGCAGTGGCACAAGGATGTGCCGTTCACGAACCAAAGGACGGACAAGCCAATAACCTGCATCCATATTGTAGATAACACAACGAGTAATTATTTAACTTTGAATATCATGCAAAAACTTCATCAGCCCATCAAAACTGACCGTTATTTGCTGTTTTTTCTCACGTAAATATTTAACTGTCAACTGTTCATTTTGTAATTCGTCTTCAGCCAGGATTAAAGCAATTTTTGCGCCGCTTTTATCTGCTTTTTTCATCTGGCTTTTAATCGAACCACCACCACAATGAGTAATCATTTTTATCTCAGGATGTTGATCCCTTATTTGTTCCGCTAATTGCAAGCCTTTAATTTCACAGGCTTCGCCCAGCAGTAACAGGTAGATATCAATACTTTGTGCTTGCTGCTCCTGTTGCGCTTCCAGCAGAGACAGTATGCGTTCCACACCAAGTGCAAAACCTGCTGCAGGTGTGGCTTTACCGCCTAGCTGTTCAACCAGGCCGTCATAACGACCACCCGCACATATGGTTCCCTGGGCTCCAAGCTCATCGGTAATCCACTCGAACACGGTTTTACAATAATAATCCAGACCGCGAACCAGTCGTGGGTTTATGCTGTATTCAACACCTGCCGCATCAAGGCTGGCTTTAAGTTTATCAAATTGCTGGTGAGATTCATCATCAAGATGGTCTATGAGTGCCGGGGCATTATCCAGCATCTGTCTCATTGCCGGATTTTTACTGTCCAGGATGCGCAATGGATTAGTTTGCAGGCGACGTAGACTGTCTTCATCCAGCAATTCCAGGTGTTGATTTAAATATTCAACCAGGATTTGTTTATATTTGCTCCTTGTCTGGCTAGAGCCCAGTGTGTTCAGTTCCAGTCGCACGCCTTTCAGACCTAATTGCCTCCATAATCTGGCACAGATCAATATCAGTTCAGCATCAATATCTGCAGTTGCAATGCCAAAAGCCTCAACGCCAAACTGATGAAACTGTCGATAACGCCCTTTTTGTGGGCGCTCATGTCGAAACATAGGACCATTGTACCAGAGGCGTTGAATTTGATTATACAGTAAACCATGCTGTATGCCGGCACGCACACAACTGGCGGTACCTTCTGGCCGCAAGCTTAGTTTGTCACCATTACGGTCTTCAAAGGTGTACATTTCTTTTTCGACGATATCAGTAACTTCACCAATAGAACGACAAAACAGATCTGTTGACTCCACCAGTGGCATACGTATTTCTTTGTAGCCATAACTTGTCATCAACTGACGAATTACTGCTTCAAAGGCCTGCCAACGGTGGCTATCATCTGGTAATACGTCATGCATACC
>CAYQXD010000301.1:0-1601 GCA_964421315.1 uncultured Thiotrichaceae bacterium
ACTGCCAACAGTTTTATCTTCCATGTAATTCAAGGTAAAGTAACGCAAAATGCCTTCTAACATATTGTCCCAGCCGGTGGTGTGCGAGCCGACAAAACTTGGCGTATGGGCGAACGGGGTAGGAAACTCCTGTTCAATATATCCGTTTTTTTTAGCATTGCCGATAAAAGTATTTAAGTCATCACCGATAATTTCTGCCATACAGGTTGTGGAAACCGCAATCATTTCTGGTTTGTACAATGCTTTGGCATTTTCCAGCCCAGCATACATGTTTTTCTGACCACCAAATACGGCGGCATCTTCGGTCATGGAATCCGATACACAGGCAATGGGTTCTTTAAAATGACGGTTAAAGTAGGTACGAAAATAGGCAACACAGCCCTGTGAACCATGCACATAAGGCAAGGTTTTTTCAAAACCCAGGGCGCACAATACTGCACCCAGTGGCTGACAGGCTTTCGCTGGATTTATCGTTAAGGCTTTACGGGCAAAGTTTATTTCCTGATATTCTTCACTTGTTGTCCACTGAAAAACTTCATCTATTTTTTCCTGTGGGACTTTTTCTTCAAAATTATCCTGTTTGTTTTTTAAGCTATGCTGATATTCTGGCTCCTGAAACAATGGATAACTCGGCTTAATATCTTCTACAGTTTGACTCATGATATATCTCCTTTCGCGCCACTAATCTGTGGACAACGAAACGGGTGAATTAAAATTTATTGCTGGCTGTACGATGTGGCTGCTGCACTCAAGTGATTAGCTCAGGCAGCTGATCTGTTACTGCTGGTTGCTCCGTGTCTAACCAGGGTGCCTTTATCTTGCTCCAGCATGGGTTATTTAAGGTCATGTCCATATCACGGGCAAAGATAGCGAAACCATCATAACCATGATAAGGGCCAGAATAATCCCAGGAGTGCATTTGCCTAAAAGGAATACCCATTTTCTGGAAGATGTATTTTTCCTTAACCCCTGAACCAATCAAATCAGGTTTGATTTTCTTGACAAACTCTTCAAACTCAAAACCCGTTACGTCATCGTAAATCAAGGTGGTTTTATCCATTTCCTTGAGGCTGCGATCATAGTCATCGTTATGACCAAATTCGTAACCGGTGCCAACCACTACCATGCCCAGGTCTTCATAAGCACCAACCACATGCCGAGGGCGCAGGCCACCGACATACAACATGACTTTTTTACCTTCCAGCCGAGGTCGGTATTTAGCGATAACGGCTTCATATTCAGCCTGGTATTTTTCGATAACTTTTTCTGCATTGGCCTGTATGGTTTCATCAAACAGAGCGGCAATTTTGCGTAATGATTCGGCAATTTTGGTAGGGCCAAAAAAGTTATATTCCAGCCAGGGAATGCCATACTTCTCTTCCATATAACGCGAGATATAATTCATCGAACGATAACAATGCAGCAGATTCAATTTAGCTTTAGGGGTGTTTTCCATTTCTGCCAAGGTGCCATCACCTGACCATTGTGAAATCACCCGCAAACCCATTTCTTCCAGCAGGGTTCGTGATGACCAGGCATCACCACCGATGTTGTAATCGCCTAAAATGCTGACATCGTAATCGGTTGAATCAAACTCATCG